>NZ_JAYESN010000013.1:0-66933 GCF_034860625.1 Lamprobacter sp. | reverse complement strand
AGCCCTGCTGGCGAATGCCGATCTGGTGAAGCATAAGGGGCTGCGCGTGATCGGTATCGATATCGATGCCGACTACGTCAAGCGCGCCCAGCGAAGGCTGCAGGATTCTCCGCTGGCGAAGAGCGCCGAGGTCGGCCTCGAATGCGTCTACGATCACCAAGGCGGACCCTACGATGCCGTCTATTTCTCCGGGAGCTTCATGTTGCTTCCTGAGCCGGAGCAGGCGCTGCGACATTGCTCGGCGCTGTTGAGCGAGGACGGACGTCTCTACTTTACCCAGACCATTCAGATGCGACCCGACCGCTGGATGGAGATCCTCAAGCCGATGCTAAAGCGGGTGACGAGCATCGAGTTTGGTCGCGTCACCTACGAGCATGAACTCAGGGCGCAGATCGATGCCGCTGGCCTGGAGTTGGAGGAATTCACGACCTTGGCGCGTCACGGCAGTCGGGCGTTCTGCATTGCCGTGGCCAGGCCTGTCAGCAGGTTCCAAGCGTAAGCAGACTGCGAGCGCAGGAGTCGTCGCATTGCGCCGATCAGTGCTTGCTGGACTGCTGAATGCTAAGCCGAGCTTTCAGCGGGCGTCGGCGCCGCTGCGGCGTAGATGGTCAAGCATAGCTCAAGGTCATCGATCTGCTCGTAGAGTGGTCGTACGCCGGATAGCCGCGTGCTCTCGCGCAGGATGGTCTCGACGCCAAAGCCGCGGCGGTCCATCAGGAAGCTCTTGCCGAGGTGGGGGTCCTCGACCGGATAGTAGCGACCAAAGAGGCTGGCGAGCACCTCGTTGCGGGGCACCGAGAGCCGGGTCATGGACTCCAAGGAGAGCGTATTCGGGAGCGCCCCTGGCGAGTGGATTTCGAGGCGGTCGCTGAACATGAACAGCCGGATGCGTTGGCTGTGCAGGGAATAGTCGCGATGGGCGACGGCGTTGACGATGGCCTCGAACAGGGCAGCCACCGCGTATTGGGGATAATCGACGCGGCCGAGCGGCTTGCGTGCTGCCGTGCTCGTGTTGCGTTGGACGAAATGGAACGCATCCAGGATCTGCCGGTCCAGCGGTCCGCCGATGTCGCGCGCATCGATCTGCGCGTTCGGGTCGTTCTCGGTCCCGGTATGGGCGACGGCGATGATCTCGGCATTGCGCAGCCAACGCGACGGCTCGGTGGTGCACAGCAGCACGCCAGCCACGGTCGGGCGTGGCTCGCCGGCGACCTCCCGCAACAGGTGCAGTCGGTTCAGCTGGGCGATGCTGTCGCCTTGCTCGGCCTTCAGGAAGCGCCGCAGCAGCAGGGCGTCGAAGTCATCGAAACCACAGCCAGGCACCTCCTGCTCCTCGAAGCGGATCAGACGTGCCTGACTGCGTTGTTGGAACAGTCGTGCAAGCGCGTCTGGCGTGAGTTCCCGTTTGGCATGACCAAGCCGACGAAAATAGCCGTTCGCGCTCTGATGCACCCACAGGCTGCGGGGCACCTCGACGAGGATTACCGGGCGCGCCGCGCCGGTCGCATCAGGCAGCTCCAGATGCCGGGTCAGCACGTCCAGCGGTGGCTTGATGCGATCGATGCAGATCGCCGTGAGCCAGTCTTCGACGCGGTCGAGTTGCTCCAGCGGGATGCCGGTCACGGCCCGCGTCTTATCATCCACGCCGAGGACCAGCATCCCGCCACCGGCATTGCCGAGCGCTGCCAGTTCGTCCGAGAGGCTGTCCGCGTGCGGCGCCTTGAGCTTGCCGGCGTCGGTGAGCCGAACCTGTTTCAGCTCCAGTGCGGAGTCTTCGCCGAGGCGGATGCGTCGCAGCAGCTCTTCGGGGGTCATGTCGATCAGCCTTGCAGTAAGGTCAGCGTCGAGGTGATATGGAGCAAGCGGCAGTGTAACCGAGCGGCCAGACCTGGACTGTCAGATGAATGCATCGAAATGCGCGTAAGCAAGTCGGCTAAACTGACATCTAGGTTCTGGGATCGCTAGCGTTGAAGAACCGCACCTGAACATCGCGCGGCGGCGCCAGGTGCGGTGCCGTGGTCACCAGCAGCCGCGCACCGGCGCGGGCATAGTCTTCGGCGTTCTTGGCGTTGATGCCACCGGCGGCGCCAACCACCGCCTGCGAGCCGCGTGCGGTGAGCGCAGCGACGGTCTCGGCCACCTGCTCGGTGGTGAATTTCTCCAGCTGCAGCACGTCGGCCTCGGCCCAAGTCAGCGCCTCCTCAGGCGTCGCTACCTCGACCACGACCCGCTTCTCTGGGCACTGTCGACGGAGCCGGGCCAGCGTCTCCTTCGACGGCTCTTCGCCGAGGAACAGCCGATGCTCGGCGAAGATCAAGAGCGTCTCCGAGAGGCCATTGCGGTGCATTACGGCACCACCAGCCTTGAACGCCTTGACCGCGAGCCGGCGGTTGCCGGGCACATTCTTGCGTGTACCGGCAACCATCGCGTTCGGATCACCACGCCGCGCGGCGGCGACGATGGCGGCGGCGCTGCTGGCGATGCCACCACACCATTCCATCAGCGTCTGTGCCGTCTTCCAGCCTTGATGCAGCGCGCCGGCGCTGCCCTGCGCCTCGAGCAGCAGGGTTTCTGGCACGGCCTCGGTGCCGGAGGCCACGCGCGCCTCGGCCTCGGCGCCGCAGAGCTGGAACAGTCGCACCGCTTCCTCGACACCGCAGACGGTCATCGGATCGCGGGCGAAGAAACGGATGCTGCCGGGCTTGCCGCTGATGGCAAGGGATTCGGTGGTCAGATCGCCGAAGGGGACATCTTCGGTCAAGAGCTGATGCAGAGCCTGGTCATTCAGGACAGGTGGGTTGAGGTTAGGCATGGTCTGAGTCGATCGATTGAGGGTTGAGAACAGGACAAGATCGCTGTCCCCGTTTGGGATTGTCGTTAAGACGACAGGGAAGGCTGGCGAAGCGAGGCGCACCGTCGTTGTGCGACGGACGCCCCTGCATCGAGGATAGCGTTATATCCTAGTGCATACTGCGTATTCGATGGGCGCGCTCAGTCAGGCACGCCGAGGATCACCGACGGCGCCTTGATCACGGCGGTTGCATCGATGCCTTCGGCGAGTCCGAGCGCGTCGCAGGCAGCCTGCGTGATGGTGGCATGGAGGCTGTCACCGGATGCGAGGCCGATGCTGACCTCGGCATGGATCGGTCCTTTTTCCAGCGCCGTTACCTTGCCGCTCAGACTGTTGCGAGCCGATAGGCGGATGCCCGTGTCGTCGGTCATCACGAGCACGGATGAGGCCTTGACCAAGGCGATGACGTCGGCGCTCGCCCTGAGATCGAGCGACTTGACGCTCTCATTGGTGACGATGGCAACGATCTGCTCACCACCGGCGAGTGTCACCAGGACCTGCGCGTTGACGGCCCCCATGGTGACCTGGGCCACCTTGCCGTGGAACTGATTTCGAGCACTGATCTTCATAGCATTGTTCTCACTGAGCTTAAGGAATCGGAGTGTGTTGCGCCGCGGATGCGGATGGCTGGAGCAGCGAGCATCCGCATCCGATGGATCGCGCGACGAAAAGCCGGCATGCATTCTGCATACCATCCGCACGATCGCTCATCGTTATGTCGTTTGGTATATTGCGATATCGCATGCTCAGCGGTCTGGCCCAACGCTGACCCGGCAGCCCATCCGGTTCTTCAATCGTCTCAGGAGTGAACTCAATGCAACCTGTCCGCCTAGTCCTCGTCGCCTTCGGTTTCATGGTCGCCAGCAGCGTCTCCGCCGAGGAGGCTCAGATCGCCGTGGCCGGTAACTTTACGTCGCCGATGAAGGTGATCATCGAGCGCTTCGAGGAAGACACCGATCACCGCATCAATGCCTCCTACGGCTCTACGGGCAAACTCTATGCCCAGATCAAGAACGGAGCTCCGTTCGATGCCTTACTCGCCGCCGATCAGACGCGCCCAGCGCGGTTAGAGGAGGAGGGCTTAGGTGTCCCTGGATCGCGCTTCACCTATTCGATCGGCGCACTGGTGCTATGGTCCGCTGACGCCAACAAGGTCGAGGATGGTGTGGCGCTGCTGGAGTCCGGCGACTTCAACAAACTCTCGATCGCCAATCCGAAGCTGGCGCCCTATGGCGAGGCCGCCATCGAGACCCTGGAAGCGCTCGGCCTGCGGGCCGACGTCGAGCCCAAGCTGGTGATGGGCGAGAACATCGCCCAGACCTATCAGTTCGTTGACACGGGCAACGCCGATATTGGCTTCGTCGCGCTTTCCCAAGCCATGCGGGACGGGGAGATCATCAAGGGCTCGGGTTGGATCGTGCCGGGCGAGATGCATGCGCCGATCAATCAGGATGCACTGATTCTGAACCGCGGCAAGGACAACCCGGCGGTGACGGAGCTGTTTGCCTACCTCAAGGGCGAGAAGGCCGAGGCGATCATCCACGACTTTGGCTACGAGACCGAGTGACATGCAGCGTCGTGGTGCCAGCTCTGCTTCGGCATCCTGTTGCTGATCCTCGCGATCAAGGTCTTTCAACACGCCATCAAGGACACCGCCCATGGGACTCACTGACACCGATCTCGAGGCCATCTGGCTGACGCTGCGCCTGGCTGGCGTCACCACCTTGATCCTGTTCGTCGTCGCTACGCCGGTCGCCTGGTGGCTGGCGCGCACCCGCTCGCGCTTGAAAGGACCCATCGGCGCCGTGGTCGCGCTGCCGCTGGTGCTGCCGCCCTCGGTGCTGGGCTTTTACCTGCTGGTGGCCATGGGGCCGAACGGGCCGGTCGGGCAGTTCACCGAGCGCCTGGGCATCGGTCTTCTGCCCTTCACCTTTTGGGGGCTGGTGGTGGCTTCGGTGTTCTATTCCTTCCCGTTCATGGTGCAGCCGGTGCAAAACGCCTTCGAGGGGATTGGTGATCGCCCGCTGGAAGCGGCCGCGACGCTGCGTGCCTCGCCATTGGATCGTTTCTTCAGCGTCGCGCTGCCGCTGGCGCTGCCCGGCTTTGTCACCGCCGGCATCCTGACCTTCGCGCACACCGTCGGCGAGTTCGGCGTGGTGCTGATGATCGGCGGCAACATCCCGGGCGTGACGCGCGTCGCCTCGGTGCAGATCTACGATTATGTCGAGGCCCTGGAATACGGCAACGCGCACCGACTCGCTGCGGTGATGCTGGTGTTCTCGTTTCTGGTGTTGCTGGTGCTGTATGTCTGGAATCCGGGCGCGAAGAAGCGATGAACGATCGGCAAGCGACGATGACAGGAGCAGGTCAGCCGGGTGGCCGGCCGGTTGCGCGGCAGACTCAGGACCCGCAAGCCGAGCCGCCGCCGCCATCACTGATCGAAGCCCGTTTTCAGGTTGCCTGGCCTGGCTTCACGCTGGATGTGGATGAACGGCTGCCAGCGCGCGGCGTCACGGCGTTGTTTGGCCATTCCGGCTCCGGCAAGACGACGTTGCTGCGCTGCATCGCCGGTCTGGAGCAGGCGGCGGTTGGCAGGCTCAGCTTCAAGGGTGAGAGGTGGCAGAATGCCAAGACCTGGGTGCCAACGCATCGCCGACCGATCGGCTATGTGTTCCAAGAAGCGAGCCTGTTCGAGCATCTCAGCGTGCTTGGCAATCTGCGCTATGGGCAGCGACGCATTCAAGCGCAGCAGCAGCCATCTGGGCGCTGGCGTCGCTTTCTCGCCAACGCGGATGCAAGCACCGGCATCAGCGATAACTCGCCGGGACAGGGAGACACTGACCGCTTCAGCCTTGAGCAGGCGATCGAGTTGCTCGGCATTGGTCATCTGCTGCAACGCAAGCCGGCGGCGCTCTCCGGCGGCGAGCGCCAGCGGGTCGGCATCGCGCGGGCGCTGGCGGTGAACCCGCGCCTGTTGTTGATGGACGAGCCGCTGGCGGCGCTGGATCTCAAGCGCAAGCAGGAGATCCTGCCGTATCTGGAGCGGCTGCACGATGAGCTTGAGATCCCGGTGCTCTATGTCAGTCACTCCCCGGACGAGGTCGCGCGGCTGGCCGATCACATCCTGGTGATGGATGAGGGTCGCGTGCTGGCCAGCGGTCCACTCAACGAGACCCTCTCCCGCCTCGATCTGCCGATCCGCCTCGGCGAGGATGCCGGTGTGGTGCTCGATGGCCAGGTCGCCGAGCGCGATGCGCACTGGCATCTGCTGCGCGTCGCCTGCTGCGGCGCCAGCCTTTGGACCCGCGATACCGGTGCCGAGATCGGCGCCCATGTGCGGCTGCGCATCCTCGCCCGGGATGTCAGCATCACCCGTGAACCGGGCCATGTGAGCAGTATTCAAAACACGCTGCCAGCGACGATTCTGTCATTGGGTGACGACAGTCATCCGGCGCTGCGGCTGGTCAAGCTCGAGGTCAGTGGCTCGCCGGTGCTCGCGCGTGTCACCCGGCGCGCAGCCGAGCAGTTGGCGCTGGCGCCCGCGCAATCGGTCTATGCGCAAATCAAGGCGGTGGCGCTGCTTTGAACGCCCACCTGGTTTAAGTCGCCAGCCGCCCCGGATCGCGGCGGCATTCACCGTACTCTGCGGGTCATCCGGCGAGCACGAACTGCGCATAGATGAAGCCGCCAGTCATCCCGAAGAAGAACAGGATGCCAAGCCAACTCAGCAGCTTGAGGATCGGCCCCGGCCGATGCTCCGGCGGCACATTGTCACCGCTCATGACCAGGAAATTGATCACCGCCAGGATCGGCGAGGTGACGAAGGAGACAATGGCGGCGAAGCCGAGCAGTTGCAGCAGGTTCTGCACATAGCCGAGCACGATCACCGAGGCGCTGATCACGGCAATCAAAATCCAGGCCTGATGCACGCGGGTGAAGGCAGGTAACAGCTTGGGTGCGAGCAGGGTGGTGCAGGCCGCCAGCGCGCGCGGATAGCCATCGACACAGGTTAGCGAGGTGCTGAGCATGGTGACGAAGGCGGCGAACAGGATCAGCCCATGGGACCAGGCGCCGATGTTGTTCGAGTAGAGCTCGATCAACTGCTTGGAGAAGGCGATGCCGCTCGCGGAGAAGCGCTCGCCGCTGCCGTACATGACCAGGGCGCCGAGCGCGAGGAAGACGACCGCCAAGGCCACCGCCATGAAATAGCCGAGGTGGAAGTCGATCAGCGTCTCGCCGACCGTGGCGCGGTGCCCGGTCTGGCGCTCGCGCGAGAACATCCACAGCGACGACCAGGCCGACAGGTCCAAGGGCGCCGGCATCCAGCCCATCAGCATAATCAGGAAGCCAAACGAGGCCCAGGTCCAGGGCGAGGGCGCCTCGAAACCAGGCTGCATCACCGGCCCCTTGCCGATCGCCAGCAACAGCGCGGCCAGGGTCGAGAGGGTCAGCACCACCACCACCAGCTTGGCCATGCCATCGAGCAGCCGATAATGGCCCAGGAAGATAAACACCGCACAGCCGACCATGATCAGCACCGTCAACTGCGGCAGCGCTAAGGCATCGAGCCCGAAGCCGGCGAGCAAGGCCGCGCTCAGCATCGAAACACCCGCGATATTGATGATGCCAGTAAGGATATTGATCGCCAAAAAGATATAAACGAACAGGTTACCTTTGCGCTGATAGCCGGCCAGCAGTGACTCGCCGGTGGCCGCTGTGTACTTTTGCCCATAAAGAAAGAATGGGTATTTGAACAGATTGGCGAGCAGTACCAGCCCGACCAACTGCCAGCCGAACTCGGCGCCGGCGCGGGTTGACCAGACCAGGTGTGAGCCGCCGATGGCTGCACAGGCCACCAAGAGCCCAGGTCCGAGCGCCTTCAACAAGGATGCGCGAGAGGTTTGATTCATCAGCGTTAGCGAAGCGTAAAGGCGACGGGTAGGGTGATGGTCAGGCTGGAGCGGTCGAGGCTGGAAGGGATGCGCGGCAGCGGCGAGGCGCGCTCGAGCATGGCCTGAACCTCCTTGTCGAGCAGTTCGTAGCCTGAACTCTGAACAATCCGTTGCGAGACCACGCGCCCGCTGCGCGTGATGGTGAAGGTCACCTTCACGGTCCCTTCTTGGCGCAGCCGGCGCGCCTGCGTTGGGTAGCGTTTGTGGCGAGCGAGCCAGGTTGCGAGGCGTCCGTAATAGTTGTTGATGCTGGTTTGCCCACCGTTTCCATCCGAGCCGTTTCCGATCGAATCGCTGCCGACCGAACCGCGACCGCTCGAACCGCTGCTGCGGTTAACGCTGTTGCCATTTTCGGCTGCGCCAGCATACGACAGACCCTCTTCGCCTTCATCCATCCCAGAGTACTTGCGAATGACGCTTTTTGTCGGACGTTCCGGATTGGTCTTGCTGTTAGGGACCATGGGCTGGGACTGAGTGGTCCTTGGCTTCGGCGGCTCTGGCTCTGGCTTAAAGCGGCTTGGTTTTGATGCTGGCGCCGGTTCAGACATCGGCTGCAGCTCTAGTTTTGGCTCTTGCTCTGGCAGAGGCTTGGCGGCGAGGGTCTCGACCGCTGCCACGGGCATCAGGGTGGCGTTTTGCTCGCGCCGAACCTCGGCATCAATGGTTGGCTGCCTCTCATCTTCTGACGCCGTGGCTGCCCTGACGCCAGGTGTGGCGCTGGCAACCGGCTGCAGGACGCCGGAGCCAGTTGAGCGACTCCCATCCGGACCTGCTGAGCTTGATGCGCTGCTGACACCAAGCTCGATGGTGATGCCCGCTGGCACAATCGCGGGCGACGCTGTCATCTGCACCAGCGCGAGCGCTAAGGCGGCATGCGTCAGGCCGGCGACGAGCAGGGCGATAAGCCAATGGCGCGGGGTGATCTCCACGGGTCTTGCGTCTCAGTTGGACGCTGGTTGCGAAAGGAGTTGGAGCCGCTCAACGCCGAGTGCGCGCAGTTGTTCAAGCAGCTGGCGCAACTGGCCATGGGTGATTGCGGCGTCTGCCTTCAGGGTGATGCCAAGGCTGTTGCCAAGGCCGCTCGCGTCGGCATCCTCCTGAGCTGCGCGCAGGGATGCCAGTCGGGCCGCAAGTCGCCCATTGAGTTGCGCTGGTACGATCAACTCGCCGTCGAGTGCAATGTGCCCTTGAGCATCCGCCAGCAGCAGGATGGGTTCGGACTCCGTCCGTTGTCCCTGTCGCGAACGTGGCGGGTCGACGAGCAGCGCCTCCGGTGGACTGATCTGACCGGCAATCATGAAAAAGATCAGCATGAGAAAAACGACGTTGATCAAGGGGATCAGTGCATCGTCGTTGCTGTTCCGCGCTTTGGGTTTGGTGAATCTCATGGTTCCTGTTGGGGCTTCAGCCTGGTCGCCATCAGATCGATCTTAGACCGATGAGCCGATGGGTTGCTCAGCGTAATTGCAGCACGGGTACCCCGGCAGCGGCCAGCTGGTCGAAGACTTGCAGAGTCCTCTGCAAGGGTACGGCATCCGCCGGTTCCACCCAGACCCGTAGATCTGGCGCTCGTTCCAGTTGCCTGCGCAGCCGATCGGTCAATGCCTCGGTCTCCACCGGCTCGCCATTGAGATCGAGACGGCCGTCAGCCTGAATGCGCAGCAGCAGCGCTGGCTGGCTGTCGGCACCAGCGACTTCGATGCTGGGCGCATCGAGCGCGACGGCATGTAGCCGCGTCAGACTCGAGGCGAGCATGAAGAACAGCAGCAGGATAAAGACCACATCGATCAACGGCGTCAAGCCGATGAGGCGTCGTCGCGGTCGGGCTGGAAGCTCAAAGTGCATTGTTCGCCGGTATTGCGCGGCCGTCATCGCCGCCGGTGGCTAAGGCCTGAGCGCCGCCGGCCATGGGTACGTCTTTGGTGGAGGCAGCCTGCGCATCAGGGCTCAGATCGCGGGTGAGCACTCGTGTGACCGCGTCTTCCATCTGATGACCACAGCGCTCGACTCGACGTTCCAGCCAACTGTGTACCAAAACGACCGGAATCGCGACGCCGAGACCAGCGGCGGTGGTGAGCAGGGCCTGCCAGATGCCGCCCGAGAGGATCGCGGGGTCGACCTGACTGCCCGCCAGCTCCAGCTGCCGGAAGGCCTCGATCATGCCAAGCACGGTGCCGAGCAGCCCCAGCAGCGGACTCAGCGCGGCGATCACCTCGAGCGCGCGCAGCCAGGCGCGAAGCTGCTCCAACTGGGCGCTGGCGAACCGGGTTAACTCCTCGCGCAAGAGTCCGAGATCAACCTGAGGTATCGCGAGCCCCTGCAAGGTCCGCGTGAGCAGCTGAGCGGTCGGCTGGCGACTACCCTGGAGCACCGCGAGGGCCTGTATGGGATCATGCTGGTACCAACTGCGCAGCGCCTGCTTCGTCGGTTCGCTTGCGTTGAGCTTGAGGCGGGAGAACTGCCAGAGTTTTACCAGGATGATGGCCAGCGCCGCCACGGAGAGCAATATCAGCAACCAGAGTACCGGTCCACCTTGGCTAAAGGTCTTCATTTGAACAGATCGGCGTCGAGCTTGGATGACAGGTCGAGCTGTGAGACAGCATTGGGCAAGGCCCCATCAGGACCGGTGATCTCGACCAGATCGTTGATGAGGATGCGTCCGACATTGGTGCACTGGGTCTCAGGAAGATCGAACAACTTGACGCTGGTCTTGTGCTGATCGATAGGTGCTGCATCGAGCGTCAGGCGACGCTTGATGAACCCCTCGGTGTCGAACAGCACGAGTTCTAGCTGCAGCGTCTCGAGCTTATGATCGAGCGCGTTCTCAAACACAAAATAGACCCGGCAGATCTCCTCGACCTGCTCTAGCTTGTTCAGTTCGATGCCGAGTCGGCCTAACTCCCCTGGTCTAGCATTGTTGTCCGCATCCGCATCCGCATCCGCATCCGCATCCGCATCCGCATCCGCATCCGCATCCGCATCCGCATCCGCATCCGCTCTGGGTTCGGCATCTGGATCGCTGTCGGCATCTGTGTTCGGCATGCCGTTTGATGTGGCCTCTTGGCTTTCCTTCGCCGCTGCGTCCTCTTCGCTCTCGCTTGCTGCCGATGAGGCCTCCTCGCCTTCGCTCACCTTGGCGGGTGGGTCATCGTCAGCAGAGGCCGCCAGTGGTGACACCAACAGACCGACGGCGATGAGCGCCGGTAGGATCAGTGCCGGCAGAAAACGTCCAAGGCGCGGACTGCTCAGCTCGAGGTGTGGATGGCGCCAAGACCAGGGCCGTAGTCGGTTCAACATGGGTATCATCAACATAGGTTTAGTCCTTAATCTTCTGATCGGGATCGAGCGGTCGCCATTGTCGATGCGGATCAAGGCGAAGATCAACGAGTCATGGAGGTCAACACCGGCCGATGATCCGAACCATTCCAGCGCTTGCCCCTGACTGGTGGCGTGCTCGCCTCGGCGAAGCTCGCGGCCTCGGGACCTGCCACTAGGATGTGATCGATCGCCCCGCCCGGAAAGCGGCGCAGCACATAGGTCGCATCTAAATTGCTGGAGAGCAGTCGTGCCGAGGCATCCATGCCGAGCAGGATGGCGATGCTGTCGTCGTAGCCGTCGCGTCCAGCCGGCCCGCACAGATCCTTGCAGGTGCCCCCTGTCGGCGCGCAGTCCTCGCCCGGATCGGTGCCAACCCGCAGCACCCGTCCCGGCGCCTGGATGTTGAAGTCACCGGCGATGAGCAGACTGCGCCCGGCCTCGAGCACGCGCGCCGCATCCTTGACCAGCCCCGCGGCCTGAACCTCGCGCAGGCGCGCGTTCTCGCGGTCCTTGGCCGTACAGTCCTGGCCGCGCGAGGACATCCAGTGCACCGCATACAGCGTCCAGCCGTTAGCCAGATCGGCGCGCAGGAAACCGCGCGATGGGACTGGCTCAGCGGTGTCGAGCGCGATACGCAGCTCACGGCTCGGGATCTCGGCATCCGAGACCCGCGGCGGATGGCCGTCGCCCTCCGGTCGTCTCCCGGTGAGGTCCCACTCGGACACCGCCGTGAAAGGGCGGCGACTCAGGATCGCGACTTCGAGCGATTGGTGCCAAGCCCCGGTGATGCGCGTCGGCGGCGAGAAGTCGCTGATCGCCCAGTGCGCAAAGCCGCCGGCCTCAGCGGCCGCCTCGATCTGCGCCGCGTCGATCACCTCCTGCAGCATCAGCACATCGACCGGCCCGACCATGGATAGCGCCGCCTCGACGCGCTCGGCGATCACCCGCGGCGGCTGCTCGCCGCCTTCGATGTTCCAGGTCATCAGCCGCATCACGTCGGCCTGCGCAGCGGTGAGCGCGAGCAGCAGCCAGGCTGCGGTCATCAGGGTCAGTCTCGGTCGCATCAGGGTCCGCCAGGTTGGTTCGTCTTGCTGTTGGCGCCATGATGGGGGTGCGGACGGCTCACGTCGAGTGAGTTCGCGGCGCGGCACACACCCTCGGTTGGCTGCTTTCCTGATTCCGGTCCACGCGCCGCTTGCAGCCCGCCGCGGTGGCCTGAGGTCTTGTATTGGAGCATCCAGCACCCTCTGATTACGGCGCGGACTCATCTCGCCGGCCCTGAGTTCGGTACCGTCTCGCGGCCCGATCTGGTCCAGGCTAGCCTCGCTAGCGCTCGTCTCCGCCTGCGCAGACAGGGCAGCTGGGATCTGGCGGTATCGTTAATGTGCGAATCGCCATGGTCTGCGCATCCAGCAATAGCAGCTTTGAGAATAGCGGCTCTCCATATTCCGTCAGCACCTTGATCGCCTCGGTGGCTTGAATGCTGCCGATGATGCCGACCAGTGGTGCGAGCACGCCTTCGCGGGCGCAGCGCTCGCCTGCTTGTCCATCATCCGGGTAGAGGCATTGGTAGCAGGGATCGCCGGGGCGGCCGGAAAAGACCGCGACCTGGCCCTCGGCGCGGATGGCAGCGCCGGAGACGAGGGGAATACCAGCCTGGACGCAAGCCGCGTTAATGGCATAACGGGTCTGGAAGTTGTCGCTGGCGTCGATGATCAGGTCGACTTCGGTGCTTAGCTCGGCGAGTCGGCTAGGGCTCAGACTGCGCTTGATCGGGACTTGCTCGCAATGCGGGTTGAGTGCGCGCAAGGTGGCGATCGCGGAGTCGACCTTGGTCCAGCCGATGCGCTCGCTGTTATGGAGGATTTGCCGCTGCAGGTTGGACAGGTCGACGGCGTCGACATCAGCCAGTAGCAGTCGGCCGACGCCGGCAGCGGCCAGATACATCGTCACCGGTGAGCCAAGCCCGCCGAGACCGACGACCAGAACGCTCGCCTCGCGCAGGCGCTCCTGACCGTCTTCACCGAAGCCCGGCAATAAGATCTGTCGGCTATAGCGTGATGCCTCGTCTGAAGTCATTCGCTCAGCGCTAGCCTCCGGCCTGTTCGGTTGCGGGCTGAGCGCGGCCGATATCGGCGACATTGACAAAATAGTAGCCACAGGTGGCTGGTGTCAGGTTTTCGCTCGATGTGCGCGGGTATTTGCGACAGCTCGGCGGACGCGCATGGTAGACCGCGCAGCGGCTGAGACCTTCAGTGTCGAAGCGCAGGAAGGGGCAGGGGTAGGGTAGCTTGCAGCATTCGCCGCAGCGGTTGCAGTCGCCACGTCTGCCCGCGTCGACTGGCATCAGCGATGTGACGAAGCGCTGAGCCTTGCGGCCTAGGCCGGTAACGACCTCGAGCGGGCTTGGGCGCCTTTGTGGTGGCGTCGCATGCATGGATTGGCACTCCAGGGGAGAAGAAGTCCTGTGCGATGGATTGCGATCCGTTGCGGACAGCGTGTGAACGAGGTTGACGAGCTTGATCACGACGAGCTTGATCACGACGAGCTCGATCACGACCAGATCGATCACCAGGTTGTTATCTTCGAGTCATACTACTTGCCCAGCGCTTTTTTGAACATGGGCATTCGCCGCACACCGAGTCGCACATCGAGTCGCACACCTACCGCGCGCACAGAGAGTGCTTCATCGGGCTCTGATCGCTATACTTCGCGATTAGCTGATTTTTCTTCCTGCGTTTCGGTGCTCTGTCCGCGCGCATGTCCGGCATTAAGAGCGCCCCACTGCACGCCCCATCAGTCAAGAGGACAACCTCCATGCATCATGGTACGACCATCACCCAATTCATCGCTGAAGAGCAGCGCCACGCGCCCGGCGCCACCGGCGAGTTCACTGCGCTGCTCAACGACATCGTGACCGCGTGCAAGATGATTTCCAATCAGGTCAACCATGGTGCGCTGGTCGGCGCGCTGGGCAGTGCTGGCAGCGAGAATATCCAGGGCGAGACGCAGAAGAAGCTCGACGTCCTCTCCAACCAGATGTTCATCCAGTGTACCGAGTGGTCGGGGCATGTCGGCGCCATGGCCTCGGAGGAGATGGACGAGATCTACGAGATCCCGAAGGAATATCCGCGCGGCAAGTACTTGCTGACCTTTGATCCGCTCGATGGGTCGTCGAATATCGACGTCAATGTCTCGGTTGGGACCATTTTCAGCATCCTGCGCATGCCGCCCGAGGCTGGTGACGCGACCGAGCGGGACTTCCTAAAGGCCGGTACTGAGCAGGTTGCGGCCGGCTACGCGCTCTATGGGCCCTCGACGATGATGGTGTTGACGACCGGTAATGGCGTCAATGGCTTTACGCTGGATCAGAACATCGGCGAGTTCATCCTGACCCATCCGAACATGACCATCCCTGCCGATACCGCTGAGTTCGCGATCAACGCGTCGAATGGCCGCTTCTGGGAAGCGCCGGTCAAGCGCTACGTCGACGAGTGCCTGGCTGGTAAAGAAGGCCCGCGGGGCAAGGATTTCAACATGCGCTGGATCGCCTCGATGGTTGCCGAGGTGCATCGCATCCTGACTCGCGGTGGGGTCTTCATGTATCCGATGGATTCAAAGATGGCCGAGAAGGGGTTGGGGGGTAAGCTGCGCCTGCTGTACGAGGCGAACCCGATGTCGTTCGTTGTCGAGCAGGCCGGCGGTGCTTCGATCACTGGCAAGCAGCGCATCATGGAGATGCAGCCCGAGGGTCTGCACCAACGCGTGCCGGTGATCCTGGGCTCGCGCAATGAGGTCGAGCGTATCCAGGGCTATCACAACGAGGGCTGAGTCGCAGGTGAGCGCGACAGCTTGATGGCCGTGGCCGCGGATTCGATTCCCGCGGTCGCGGCGAGGCGATATGAACCTCAGTTCGGATAGAACGCTAAGTCGGTGACCTGCACCCTGCTATAGGGGCAGTCGACCGGAAACTGCGACTCTTCGAGGTTGGTCTCCTTGACCGCGAGCAGTCGCCCGAGCCGATAGGCCTTTGCGATCTGCTGCTCAAGCGTGGGCTTGAGGCTCGGATTGTCATCTAACAGATCACCGATCGAGAGTCGCTGCTCCTTGATGGTCGCGCGCCAGCTTGGTGAACGCCGCTCTGGCTGATGCTGCCATTTCAGCAGATGCGCCAGCAGCACCTTGAGACGGTTGGTCAGTTCGCGACGCTCCCTGGCTCCCATGCTCTCGAGCTCCTCCGCCAAATGATCGATGTCGAGCGCGGCATATTGGCCGCTGCGCAACAGGCAGGCCTGCTCTTGCGTCCAACGATGAAAATCTTGCTCGTAGCCGGTCGTCGTCATTGTTTGCCTCAACGCGTTGGCGAGTCCCAACGAGTATAGCCTTAGTCGACCATGGACATGCTCGAACCCCAGCCAAAGCGTCAGCCCCAGCCCCTGCCTGATCCCCATCCGCTGAGCCTCTCGGTGGTGATTCCGCTCTATCAGGAGCGCGACAACATCGAGCCGTTGTTGGCCCGAATCCATCAGGGCCTGCAGATCTATCCCCATCCCTGGGAGTTGATCCTGGTCGATGATGGCAGTCGCGACGGGACGGGTCAGGCGCTGTTCGAGCAGGCCGCACACTATGGCGCGCATCTGCGGGTGATTGGCTTTCGGCGTAATTTCGGCCAAACCGCGGCGATGCAGGCCGGTTTTGATGCCGCGCGCGGCGCGCTGATCGCGACCCTGGACGGTGATCTACAGAATGATCCGGCCGAGATCCCGCGTCTGATCGACGAACTGTTGGCGCGCGATCTCGATCTGCTGCAAGGCTGGCGGCGCGATCGACAAGATGCCTTGCTGCTGCGCAAGATCCCATCGCGTCTCGCCAACGGGCTGATTGCACGGGTCACCGGCGTTCACCTGCATGATTACGGCTGTAGCCTCAAGGTCTACCGGGCCGAGGTAATCAAGCAGGTCCGCCTGTTCGGCGAGATGCATCGCTTCATCCCCGTTTGGGTGGCTGGGGTCACCGCGCCCGAGCGCATTGGCGAGACCGAGGTCGGGCATCGGGCGCGCGAGCTGGGGCAGTCCAAATATGGCATCTCGCGCACCTTCCGGGTGCTGCTCGATCTGCTGGTCGCGTTCTTTTTTCTCCGCTTCGGCGCGCGGCCTGGGCATTTCTTCGGTGGCATTGGGCTTTCATTCGGTCTGCTCGGCGGGCTCATGATGGGCTGGCTGGCCTGGGTCAAGTTTGGGCTCGGTATCAATATCGGCGACCGTCCGCTGTTCTTGGTGGCGATCCTGTTCCTAGTCGCGTCGATCCAATTCCTGACCACCGGTGTCCTCGCTGAGATCATGACCCGCACCCTGTTTGCCTCCGGTGAGCGCACGCATCACTGCATCGGTCGGCAGACTGATCCGGAGGCTGCCGGCTGGAAGCTCAAGCAGAGGTCGCATGCGCGCGCTGAGAACGCAGGGCGGCAGGAAGCGAGCAGGGACCATCCGGGCGAGTCAGTGACGAGTCGGGATGGCCTGGGTCATGAGCAGGCAGACCGCGAGCAGGCTGTCGAACCGAACACGAACAGGGAGCAGCGGGGCTGATGACGAGGCCGACGCCTGACTCAGTGCTCACGCGCCTGCTGGTCTCGTCTTGGTTCTTGGTGCTCATCGTCTGGCTCGCCTTCTTTTGGCAGCTCGGCGCTGTGCCGCTCTATGACCTCGATGAGGGCGCCTTCACCGAGGCCACTCGTGAGATGCTCGCCAGCGGCAACTTCATCACCCCGCACCGCGATGGCGAGCCGCGCTATGACAAGCCGGTGCTGATCTATTGGCTGCAGGCGGCCTCGGTCTCAGCGCTGGGCTGGAGCGAATTCGCGCTGCGGTTGCCGTCGGCGCTGGCCGCTAGTCTCTGGCTGCTAGCGCTCTGGTGGTTCGTGCGCGAGCGGCTGGATGTGGCGACCGCGACCATCGCTGGGTTGGTCATGGCGCTCGGGCTGCAGGTCGCGATCATCGGCAAGGCCGCGGTGGCGGATGCGTTGCTGAACCTCTTCATCGCGCTGACTTTTTTCGAGATCTACCGCTGGCGGCTGCGACCGACCCGTGCGACCCTGCTGCGCGTCTACCTCTGGCTCGGGTTCGGTTTTCTCACCAAAGGCCCGGTCGCGGTGTTCTTTCCGCTGCTGGTGAGTCTGCTCTACTTTGGCTCGCTGCGCGAATGGCGCGCCTGGCTCGCGGCCGTGTTCGACTGGCGTGGATGGCTGGTCTTCATCGCGGTGGCCGCTCCCTGGTATCTGGCGATCTATCTCGACGACGGCCTAGGCTTCTTTCAGAGCTTCTTTCTCGGCCACAACCTGGGGCGCTACAGTGGGGTCAAGCACGGCCATTCCGGCTTCCCTGGCTACTACTTCGTGATGTTGCCGTTGGTGTTGCTGCCCTTCACGGGCTGGTTTCTCAGTCTGCTGCCGAGGTTGCGGCAACTCTGGACGGATGAGCTGGATCGGTTCCTGCTGCTCTGGTTTGTTACCGTGTTTGTGGTGTTCTCCTTCTCGGGCACCAAGCTGCCGCATTATCTGGTCTATGGCATCACGCCCTTGTTCATCCTGATGGCGCGACATCGCGATGCACTGAACAACCGTTGGCTAGCATTTTTGCCGCCGCTGCTGCTTGTGGCCTTGATGGTGGCGCTACCGGATCTGCTGGGGTTGTTGGAGGGGCAGGCTGAGCGCCCCCATGAGCAAGCTATCTTCGCGGAAGGGGCGCGGGTGCTCGACGACGGGTATCGGCTTGGCACCTGGCTTGGGCTCCTGGCGATGCTGGGTTTGTTGCTTTGGACGCGGGCTGGGCTCTGGCAACGCTTGATCTTGGCTGGCCTGGTGCAGACCTTGTTGGTCTTTGGGCTGCTGGTGCCGGCGGTGTTTGCCGTGATGCAGGAGCCGGTCAAGCAAGCCGGGCTGCTGGCGCGGGAGCTTGATCGGCCGACGCTGATCTACCGCACCAGTATGCCGAGCTTCAGCGTCTATCGCGATGCGATAACGCCTGAGAGTGATCGGCCGCGAGTTGGTGAGCTGGTGTTCCTACGCGTCGATAAGCTTGAGCGTTTGGCCGAGGCCGTGGCGCCGAATCGAATCGATCTGCGTTATCGACAGGGCCCGGTGGCCTTGGTGCTGATTGAGCCAATGCCCGCAGCGATGCAGTCTATCGGTGACAGGCCCTGATGGTTTGGGCGATTGATGCGATGTCGGTCCTCGGTGCTGGACTGCGCCGCGAGCTGGCCAGCGCTGCAGAGCGCGATCCAGTGATCGCTTCGGGTGGAGCGCGTTGGCTCGGTGTATGGGTGTTGCTCTGCTTAGCGGTTGCCGCGGCCTTGTTCTTCAGCGGCGGCTACCATAGCGGCTTTTTAAGCCTGAACGCGCTGTTTAGGGCGCTGCCTGCAAGCCTATGGCAATGGCTCACCGTCCTTGGTGATGAACGCGTGACTTTGACCTTGGCATTGTTCCTCTCACGTCGTCATCCGCGGGTGTTTTGGAGTCTGATCTGCGCCGCCCTGGTCGCAATTGCCTACGCACGCGGACTCAAACCCTTGGTCGATGCCGCGCGGCCACCAGCGGTGTTCGATGCCGAGGCATTTCGGCTGATCGGTGAGGCCCATCAGCGTCACAGTTTCCCATCTGGGCATAGCGTGACGGCGGGCCTATTCTTCGGCGTGCTCGCCTACTATGCGCAACGCATCCGTTGGCGGTTGGCCTTTATTTTGCTTGCTACGACTGTTGGCCTGAGCCGGGTCGCGGTCGGGGTGCACTGGCCTATCGATGTAATGGCCGGGCTCGCTGGAGGCGTTGTTGCCGCCCTCATTGGGGTCTGGTTGGCGCGTCGCAGCCTCTGGGGTATCTACGACGAGGGCGTGCATCTGGCCTTTGTGGTGCTCGCGGTCTTTGCTGCAGTCGGGCTGCTGTTCGATGCTGGCGGCTACCCGGCTGCGGCACCGCTGATGGCGATGTTAGCGAGTCTGGCCTTAGTCTGGTCCCTGCTCCAATATCTGTTGCTGCCGCTTCTGCCCAATCGCTCAGCGGCGCGTTGATGGCCTGTCAGTTTGGAGGGCGTCGGTCGAGTCAGTCGGCTGCGGTTTCGGCGCCTTCGGACGCATCGGCTTCTGTCTCGGCGGGCGCTGTCTTTGGCTCTGGCGTTTTCAGCAATCCTTCCGCCCGGAGCACGGCGACCTTGTCATCTCCTTGCACCCAACGCTTGCGCTTATCTTTCACTGCGTAGCGTCCTGAGCGCTTCTCATAGATGCTGTGGTCGGTGGTGGTCTTGAGCTTTTTCATGGGTTGCCTTTGTCAGGGAGGTTAGGGGATTTGATCGGGCCTTGGGGCCCTTGGGCTCTCAGCCGTCGTGCTGGCCGGGTTCTCGCTCTGGGTTTGCGTGCTGGCAAGAGCTAGGGCAGTACATCTGGGTCGTTCTTATCCTCAGTCTTCTCATCAGCGCGTAGGATATCGATCTCGAATTTCGCGATCAGTGCTGCCATGGCGCCGAGCGCGGCGATGATCGGTGCGAGCAGTGTCAGTACGCCGCCGACGGCGACACCGGCGGTGAGCGGTATCTCGAGCAGCGTTGTGCCACCAGGCTTGCGGATGATCAGGCGGTGAACGTTGCCCTCGGCGACAAGCTGTTTGACGTAATCAACCAGCTCGCTGCCGGCAACAGTGACTCGCTCGCTAATGCCGCGCCGGGGCTCGTAGGGATCTTTTGACATCTTGGGACGTTGCTCGACTTGCGTGAAGGCCATGCTAGGGGGCTCGAACTGGCCTACTATCATCGGCTGAGCCTCGTGGGTGCGTCAACTTCGATGCCGGCTGACCAACAGAACATCCAGGGCACTTCAAGCAATCGACGCGGCGCAAAACAGCGCTAATGGCCCTTCTTGCATCGCCGCAATCTGCTCGCGCAGGATCAGGATCTGTTCCTCCCAGAAGCGCGGCGAGTCGAACCAGGGGAAGGCGCTCGGGAACGCCGGATCTTCCCAACGACGCGCGATCCAGGCGGCATGGTGGATCAAGCGCAAGGTGCGCAGGGCCTCGATCAGATGCAGCTCGCGCAGATCGAAATCAGCGAAGTCCCGATAACCCTCGAGGATCGCATCGAGCTGCAGCGCCATCGCTTGTCGGTCGCCGGAGAGCAGCATCCAAAGGTCTTGGACAGCCGGGCCGTTGCGTGCGTCGTCGAAGTCGACGAAGTGCGGCCCGGTGTCGGTCCAGAGCAGGTTGCCGCGATGACAGTCGCCGTGCAGGCGCAGGGTGCCGATGGCGCCGGCGCGCGCGTAGCAGGCGGCGATCTCGGCCAGCGCATGCTCCAGGACGCTGCGGTACGGGGTCTCAAGCTCGGTCGGAATCCAGCCTTGCTCGAGTAAGAACTGACTGGGCTCCTCGCCGAAGTGCTGCCGGTCCAGGGTTGGGCGAGACCGAAATGGCTGACTCGCGCCCACGGCATGGATGCGACCAATGAAGCGGCCGATTCGGGTCAGGATCTGAAAATCTTCGAGCTCTGGGTCACGGCCGCCGCAGCCTGGTGTGAGCGAAAAGCGGTAGCCTTGATGGCAGTGCAGGCGACGGCCATCGATCTCTAGCGGTGCAGCCACCGGAATCTCGCGCTCAGCCAAGGCGGCAACGAAGGCATGTTCCTCGGCGATGGCCTCGTCGGACCAGCGTCCGGGCCGATAGAATTTCGCGATCAGCGGTGCCGCATCATCGATGCCGATCTGATACACCCGGTTCTCATAGCTGTTCAACGCCAGCAGGCGGCCGTCAACCAGGAAGCCGAGCGACTCGATCGCGTCGAGCACCAGATCGGGCGTTAGATCAGCGTAGGGCCTAAGCTGAGTAGCGCCGTCGTCGTCGGCATCGCCAGGCGGATGGGTACTTGATGAAGATGGATTCATGAGGGTGCGCCTTCTCGGCCAGGCTCCAGACTCAGTGCTTGCCTTCCGCCTGAACCGGAGGCCGAGGCAGCTCGGTGCGCTCCATCTCCAGATTGGCCCTTGCGCCGACTCGCCGAACCAGGGGGCCCAAGGTGAGTCCCTGGACCAGGATTGAGAACGCCACCACGATGTAGGTCACGGTTAGCAGGGCATCGCGGACCTCGGATTCGGGTAACGAGAGCACCAGCGCCACGGAGATGCCTCCGCGCAGCGCGCCCCAGGTTAGGATGGTGATTGCGCCGGTGGAGAAGCTGCGAAACCGACGCATCCAGCTGACGGGGGCGCCAACGCTGATGACGCGGGCAACGAGCACGAGAGGAATTGCCAATAGGCCAGCGATCAAGGTCGGGCCGTTGATACTGATGACCAGCACCTCAAGACCGATCATCACGAACAACACCGCGTTCAGGATCTCGTCGGCCAGCTCCCAGAAATCATCGAGGTGACTCTGGGTCTTTTCTGACATGACATGGTGACGCACCTGATTACCGACCAGCAGTCCCGCCACCACCACAGTGATGGGTGCCGAGAGGTGAAGATGCTCGGCGAGCGCATAGGCGCCGCTCGCAACCGCTAAGGTGATCAGCACCTCGACCTGATAGTTGTCCACCCTGCGCAGCATCAGATACGCGATGCCCCCACTCGCCAGCCCGAGCAGCAGGCCGCCGACCGCCTCTTTGACGAACAGCGTCAAGGCACTGCCGAGCGTGACATGCTCGCCGCCGACTGCGATCTCAAACAAGACCATGAACAGCACTACGGCGACGCCGTCATTGAATAGCGACTCGCCGGTGATTTTCAGCTCGAGCGCCTTGGGCGCACCAGCGCTCTTGAGGATGCCGAGCACGGCAATGGGGTCGGTTGGAGAGATAAGTGCGCCAAACAGAAGGCAGTAGATGAGCGGGATATCCAGTCCGAGCAGGCTGAACAACAACCAAGCGACGCTGCCGACCAAGACCGTGGAGATGAGGACGCTGACGCTGGCCAGGACGGCGATCACCGATTTGTGCTCCGCCAGATCCTTGAGGCTGACATGCAGCGCGCCTGCAAAGAGCAGAAAGCTGAGCATCCCGTGCAATACGGCGGCGTCGAAATCGATGCTGGCAACCATCTGCCGGACGTTGTGCTCAAGGCTTTCGGTGCCCGGGATCGGCAGCAGCAGGAATAACGACATCAGCAGCGCGATCAGCATCAGCCCGATCGCGGTTGGCAACCTCAGGAAGCGATCGTTAAACCAGGCGAAGACCGCCGATAGGCTGATCAGAACCGCAATGATGTTGAAAAGATGCATGCTATGGGTCTGGCTCGGCAAAGGATCGGTTTTCAGATCCGCGCATTATGCCCGGATTGTTCAAGGGTCGTCTTGGGCCAGCAAGTGCCGGATCTGGTTCTCTCTAGCTCTAGCTCTAGCTCTAGCTCTGCTCGGGATTCTCTCTGGCGTCGCGCTGGCCGCTATTCTGCCGGAGCCCTGGCTCGGCTTGCGATCCGCCCTTGCTGACCGCGCCCTGCAACGACGGCTTAGCGGCAATCGACCAACGCCTTTAAGACGGACGGCTCGGCGGCCCGCTGCAATGCGACAAGGCCATTGGCGAGTGGCTCCACACAATCGATCAACGGGGTCGGGTCGATGTGCTGCTGCTCTAGTAACCTTAATGCGGCGGGGAAAGGGCCGCAGCGTGAACCGATGATCCGGATCTCGTCGACTACCAGCGATGACAACGCCACTGGCACCTCGCCTCGGTAGGTGCTCTTAAGGCAGAGGGTGCCACGCGGGCGCAGCGCCTGTCGCGCCAATGCGAATCCACTGGGCGCGCCGCTGGCCTCGACCACGAGGTCATATTGGCCCTGGGCCACCTCGGGCTCGCTGATGCAGCGGCTGGCGATGCCTTGCAGCCGCTGGCGTTGGTGAGCATGCCGCGCGACGACATCGAGGTTGGCGCCGGTTAAGGCGATCACGCGCGCGATCAATTGTCCAAGCCGCCCGGCACCGACCAACAGGACCCGGTCGGAAGGTTTGATCCGGGTTACCTCAGGGATCTCGAGTGCCGCGGCGAGCGGCTCGGTAAAGACCGCTGCGCGGTCTGACACCTGATCCGGCACCCGATACAGGTTTTGCAGCGGTAGGCAGAGACAGTCGGCAAAGGCGCCGTGGTGCCGCTTGATACCCAGCACCGCTCGGTTGAGACAGTGGTTAGGGCGACAGGCCAGGCATTCGCGACACTGGCCGCAACTGATGTTGATCGCGCCCACGACGCGCTCGCCGATGCGCTCCGGGGCGTTGGCGGCGGCGACGATCTCGCCGACGAATTCGTGGCCGAGCACGCCGGTGAAGGGATAATAGCCATCCAGAAGGGCAAGATCCGTCGAGCAGACACCGGCCAATCGAACCCGCACCAACGCCTCGCCGGTGCTCGGAGAGGGGACGCTGAGATCGGTTCTCAATCGAGGCTGCTGGTCGAGCCAAATCGCCTTCATCAGGAGGTTCTCCGACAGGTGCTTTGGGCTGATCTGCGCGTTCAGATGCGCTCAATCAAGCCGCATTGAGATCTGTTCCGCGCCGCGTTGCAGGCTCAGGGTATCCTTTCGATCCTTCAAGTCAAACGGTTGTGACTGGAAATCCGCTCGCCATACCGCCAACTCTCCGGCTGCAGTCGAGCGTGCGTCGAGCTTCCGCGTTTCTTTTCTGAAGTCGGCACCACGATGTCTTGCCGGAAGTCCTTGCCACGATTCACGCATTTCAGCCCACCACTTCATCGACGATGACCGGACACCAGGAGAGCCTGATGCCCCTAACGGACGACCTCAACTCTTTATCCGCCGCCTATCGACGCGTGCGGGCCTTCACCGAACAGCTTTGTGAGCCCCTTGAGATCGAGGACTACATGCTCCAAGCCGCCGTTGAGGCCAGCCCGGCGAAGTGGCATCTCGCGCATGTTTCCTGGTTCTTCGAGACCTTTTTGCTCAAGCCCTTCCTGCCTGGCTATGCGGTCTTCCATCCGCGCTTCGATTATCTGTTCAACTCTTACTACGAGCAGACCGAAGCCGGCTTCTGGCCGCGGCCCGAACGCGGGCTGATCTCGCGGCCAACGGTGTCGGAGGTGTACGCCTACCGTCATCAGGTCGACGAGGCGATGCTGCGGTTGCTCGCCGACTGCCCGGCCGAGCATGCTGAGACCTTGCAGGCGCGGCTCGCGATCGGTCTCAACCATGAGCAACAGCACCAGGAACTCCTGGTGACCGACATCAAGTACAACCTGGCCCATAACCCGCTGCGGCCAGCCTATCGCGCAGATCTGCCGACAGCGCCGGTGCGTGCGCCGGTGCCCCTCACCTTTACTGCATTCGAAGGCGGGGTGCACAGCTTTGGCGCCCAGCCTGAAGGTCAAGGCGACAGCAACCCGTCTAGCCCGGCCCCAAGCTTTGCGTACGACAATGAATTTCCACGCCATCAGCGGCTGCTTGAGCCGTTTCGGTTGGCCGATCGGCTGGTCACCAACGCTGAGTATCTGGACTTCATCGAAGACGGTGGCTACCAGCACCCAGGGCTCTGGCTCTCGGACGGCTGGGCGCAGATCAAGACTCAGGGCTGGCAAGCGCCGCTCTACTGGGAACAGCTCGATGCGGTATGGCACGAGACCACCCTGGGTGGCCGCCGGCCACTGAACCCGGCGGAGCCAGTCTGCCACCTCAGCTACTTCGAGGCTGAGGCCTATGCGCGTTGGGCCGGACGCCGGCTGCCGACCGAGTTCGAATGGGAGCATGCCGCTGCTGACCGGGCGGTCGAAGGCCACTTTGTCGATGCGGCACGCTTGCATCCGACACCGGCTGGCAAGGGTGCCTTGCAGCAGCTATTTGGCGACTGCTGGGAATGGACTGCCTCGGCTTATTTGCCCTATCCGCGCTACCGTGCAGTGGAAGGCGCGCTTGGTGAATACAACGGCAAGTTCATGAGCGGGCAGATGGTGCTGCGCGGCGGCTCTTGTGCCACTTCTCGGGACCATGCGCGCGCCACCTACCGCAACTTCTTCTATCCCCATGAACGCTGGCAGTTCAAAGGCATTCGGCTGGCGGAGGACCTGGCATGATCTCCTTGACAGACCCGACCACGGCGAACCCGATCTACTTTCACGACTATCACCCGACGCCCGCGGACCTGCGTGCCGAGGTGCTGGCAGGTCTGGCGCGGCCGCGCAAACAACTCTCGCCCAAGCTGTTCTACGACGCCGAGGGCTCGAAGCTGTTCGACGCCATCTGCGAGCTGCCCGAGTACTATCCGACTCGCACCGAGATTGCGATCCTGCGCGAGCACGGTGCCGAGATGGCACAGCGATTGGGTCGCGAGGCGCTTTTGGTCGAGTTGGGTAGCGGCAGCAGCCTCAAGATCCGCGTCCTGCTGGAGGCATTGCAGCCCGCGGTCTACATGCCGGTCGACATCTCTAGCGAACACCTGCGTCAGTCGGCACAGGCGCTTGCCGAGACCTTCCCGAGGCTCGAAGTCCATGCGGTCTGCGCCGATTATTCGACGCCCTTCGAGCTTCCCGTCGATGATCATGAGCATCCGCGGGCGGCCTTCTTTCCCGGTTCCTCGATCGGTAACTTCGAGCCGACCGAGGCTGAGCATCTGTTGCGTCGCGTCGGCGCCATTCTGGGCGCAGAGGGTCGACTGCTGATCGGTGTCGATCTGATCAAAGACCGCGAGCGCCTTGAGCTCGCCTACAACGACGCCGCGGGTGTGACGGCGGCCTTCAACTTGAATCTGCTCAGCCGTATCAATCGCGAGCTCGAGGGCGACTTCGATCTCGACCGCTTTCGTCATGACGCCTTCTTCAACGTCGAGCAGAGCCGTATCGAGATGCACCTGCTTAGCACCTGCGATCAGCGGGTCGAGGTGGCCGGCGAGCACTTCGCCTTTCGCGAGGGTGAGACCATCCACACCGAGTGTTCGCACAAATACAGTCTCGACAACTTCCACAGGCTCGCCGCTCGTGCGGGCTTTCAGGCCGAGCAGGTCTGGACCGACCCTGAACAGCTGTTCAGCGTCCACTGCCTGGTCTATCGGCCTGAAGACCGGCCTGAAGACCGGCCTGAAGACCGGCCTGAAGACCGGCCTGAAGACCGGCCTGAAGACCGGCCTGAAGACCGATGAAATATCAGGATCTACGCGATTTTATCGACCAGCTCGAGCGCCGCGGCGAGCTCAAGCGGATTGGTGTCGAGGTCGATCCCTATCTGGAAGTCACCGAGATCTGCGATCGCACCTTACGCGCCGCTGGCCCAGCACTGCTGTTTGAGCGCCCGAAGGGCTCCAAGGTGCCTTTGCTTGGCAACCTGTTCGGCACGCCGCAGCGGGTCGCGCTCGGCATGGGTGAGGAGTCGGTCTCGGCGCTGCGCGAGGTTGGCAAACTCCTCGCCTTTCTCAAGGAGCCGGACCCGCCGAAGGGGATGAAAGAGGCCTGGCGCACGCTGCCCATCTTCAAGAAGGTGCTCGACATGGCGCCGAAGGTGCGCCGCAATCCTCCTTGTCAGGAGGAGGTCTTCGAGGGTGATCAGGTCGATCTCGGGCGTTTGCCGATTCAGCATTGCTGGCCTGGCGATGCAGCGCCGCTGATCACCTGGGGGCTGGTGATCACGCGCGGGCCAGAGAAGTCGCGGCAGAATCTCGGTATCTATCGGATGCAGGTGCTCGCACGTAATCGGGTCATCATGCGCTGGCTGGCGCACCGCGGCGGCGCGCTCGACTTCCGTGACTGGCAGCGCGCGCATCCGGGCCAGGCATTCCCGATTGCGGTTGCGCTCGGTGCCGACCCCGCCACCATCCTTGGCGCCGTTACGCCGGTACCGGATAGCCTCTCGGAGTACGCCTTCGCCGGCCTGCTGCGCGGCAGCCGTACCGAGCTCGCCTCTTGTCTCGGCTCCGACCTGCAGGTGCCGGCGACCGCCGAGATCGTTCTTGAGGGCCATCTGCATCCTAATGATATGGCGCCCGAGGGGCCATTTGGTGACCACACCGGCTACTACAACGAGGTCGATGACTTCCCGGTCTTCAGTATCGATCGCATCACGCAGCGCAATCAACCCATCTACCACAGTACTTATACCGGGCGGCCACCGGATGAGCCGGCGATCCTCGGCGTTGCGCTGAACGAGGTGTTCGTGCCGATCCTGCAAAAGCAATTCCCGGAGATCGCCGACTTTTATCTGCCGCCTGAGGGATGCTCCTATCGGCTCGCCGTGGTGGCCATGAAGAAGCAATACCCAGGGCATGCCAAACGGGTCATGCTCGGCGTCTGGTCCTTTCTGCGCCAATTTATGTATACGAAGTTCGTCATTGTCGTTGACGACGACGTCAATGCCCGCGACTGGAAGGACGTGATTTGGGCCATGACCACCCGGATGGACCCGGCGCGAGATACGGTGATGATCGAGAACACCCCGATCGACTATCTGGATTTTGCCTCGCCTGTCTCTGGGCTTGGCTCAAAGATCGGTTTCGATGCCACCAGCAAATGGCCAGGTGAAACCACACGGGAATGGGGCCGGCCCATCCAAATGGATGCCGAGGTGAAGGCGCGGGTGGATCAGCTTTGGCCGCGATTCGGGATCAGCTGATCGGCATGTCCTGCATGCTCGCGCTACTCGCGGTGACCATGATCTGGACCCGGGAGCAGAGCGAGCAGGGGGTTGGCTCAGAAACGCCGTTGCGGTCTTTCGGTGCGGGGTTTCGCCTCGTTGACCGTCAGCTTACGGCCATCTTGCAGGGTATCGTTCAGGGCCTGGATCGCGTCCTCGGCCTCGGACTGGTTTGGCATGTCGACGAAGCCGAACCCCTTCGATTGCCCAGAAAACTTGTCCTTGATCACATCGGCACTGGCCACTTCGCCGAACTCACTAAACATCTCGCGCAGGGTATCGTCATTGACCGAGTATTTCAGGTTTCCTACGTAGATCCTCATCGCTCACTCTCGCAACGGACGTGCATTGAGCACGCGCACACTATCGGTCGATCAACGCACAACTCGAACGATAGCGATACGGCAGTCGGTGCCGTATAAGGTTGGGAGTGCTGCCCGCTCGGCGCATCCCCGTGTTGATCTAGGACATTGCTGCTGGTCTTGAATGAGTGTCACCGATCACCATAGCTGACGTCAATCGCGTGTTAGCAATTGGAATCCAGCATCCTTGATCACCTGCTCTAGGGTCTGGGTCTCGACAAAGCCGCCGCGAATCACCACCTGGCCACTGGTCAGATCTGGCATTGCCTCATTGACCTGCTCGAGCGTTTCGAGTGCGCTCTTCACCGTTGCAACACAGTGTCCGCAGGTCATGCCCTTAACCTTCAGGACGCTGTAGGCCGCATCGGTTCTGGCATTCGCGCCTTGTTCAGGGCCAGAAAGCTCGGGGTCAGAAATAGCCGCTTCATGAGCGGTCGCTTTTAAGCTCTCCAGGCGCTCGTGCGACTGCCGTCGGGCCCGATGCTGTCGCAGTCCCAGCATCGCCATCAAGGCCAGCAAGACAAGCGCCGAGAGAACGGATAGCCAGCTCTGTTGATGTTCATGGACGATCCTGTTCGGGCTCACACCGGTCAAGAGTTGATCGAAGAGCAAGCCAAAGCCGAGACTCATGACGACGACGGTGGCCAAGTACACCGAGAGAACCCTTGCACCCAGTGTCCGATACACCGCGCCTATGGTGGCTAGGTTGGTGGCCGGTCCTGCCATCAGAAAAACCAGGGCCGAGCCCGCTGGCAGTCCGGCTGCAATCAATGAGGCCGCAATTGGAACCGATGCAGTGGTGCAGACATACAAGGGGAGGGCGATGGCCAACATAACGAGCATGCCGAGTACACCCCCTGCCCAGGGGCGATCGGCGAAAAAGTCAGCTGGCGTGACACTGGTGACGATGGCCGCTGCAAGCACGCCGATGATGAGCCAGGTGTTGATCGCGCCAAGGAGGTCGAACACCGCATAGCGCATCGCTTCAGTCATCCGTGGCAGCCAACCGCTGGGTCTGTCATCGTCTGCGGCCTCGTGCAAGTCCTGTTCGCTGGGATCGGTCTCGGCGGGTACGACTCGATTGACCAGGGCGCCACCGATGACACCGGTGACGAAAGCGGCAACCAGCTTGAAGATCGCAAAGGGCCAGCCGAGGAAGGCTGCGGTGACCAAGATTGAATCGACCCCGGTCTGTGGTGTGCTGATCATGAATGAGGTCGCAGCACCAGGCGATGCGCCTTGACGCCGCAATCCCAGTGCAGTCGGGATCACGCCACAGGAGCAGAGGGGGAGAGGGACGCCGACCAGGGAAGCGCGCACGACGCTGCCGAGATCGGGACGACTTAGGCCGCGCCGGATCACTGCCGAGGGCACATAGGCATGGATCAGCCCAGCGATGAGCAGACCGATCAGCAGTGACGGAGCCAGCTCGAGCAGAATGCCCCAGAGGGCTGCGGGAAAGGCGGTCATCGTCTATTAGTATCGATGGATCGCTTTAGTAACGGCGTTGACGCTCTTTCTCCTTCTCGTTTTGATCGACGATATAGCCGCCTAGGGCGCCCGCTGCGGCGCCAATTGCGGCGCCCTTACCCGCATTCGCACTCAAAGAGCCGACTGCAGCACCTGTTGCAGCACCTGCGGCGGCACCGGATGCGGTGCGCGAAGTGGTGGTTGTTCCGCAGCCAGCCAAGAGGGTTACAAGCCCAAGCATCAGTGCGATCTGTAGTAATTTCATGTTAAAGCTCCGCTGAAGGGGGGCAGGGATGTCTTCTGATACTGAGGGGCTGCTGGAGAATGCCAAGGGTGCAAAGACAGATCTCTAGTCGATATTGCCTTTCGCGTGCTGATCGACCAGGAAACCGCCCAAGGCGCCTGCGCCCGCGCCAATCAGCGCTCCTGCACCTGCATTCGCACTCAGCGAGCCGATGAGAGCACCGCCGGCGGCACCCATGAGGGCGCCGCTTCCGGAGCGCTCGCCTGTGGTGGTGCCACAGGCGGAGACCAGCAACAGGCCTGCGGCCATCACCGGTAATCGCATCATGTTCATCTCTCAGTCTCCTGGAATTAAAGGCCGCGCAGCGGCTTGATCAGGCAATGCCTAGGGTATTGATGGGTGGGGTAATGGGCAAATCAGCGGCAGGGGTACTTGGCGGCCAGGGCGCGCACCAGGCCGACCACCGGTTGTTCGCCCATCAACGTCTTGTCGTCTTGATTGGCCTTCGCCCATGCGAGGAATGCCTGTCGACCATCCGCGATGGTTGCCCCGTTCGGGTAACAGATGAGCCGTTTGAGGGTCTTTTTATCCGACACCGCATCATGGTACTGGACGGTGGCTTCGATGAAGGCGCGACAGGAGAAGCTTGCAATCAAGGACTCCGCGGCGTCGTTCGGAGTCGAGCAGACCTGGTAGAGGTCGGCCGTGGTGTCGTAGTGGAAATCCTCGTCGGTGACGGAAGCGGCCTGAACCGACAGGCTCAGCCCCGCTGCGGCGGCGACGGCAAGACTGCCGGCGAATAGGTTCTTCATCAAACGGGTCCTCTATTAGCGAAATTCACTCTGGAGTGTAGGCGCCCGACTGAAGCGAGTCTCTTGTCGACGCCTTGAGCATGTTGCGCGCCACTAGCGGCTATTCGCAACCTCGCGGCGGATTCTAACAGCGCAATCCTGCCATGACTGCTCGCCATTCTGCGCAGGCAAGCGCGGCAATCAAGACATCGATCGGCGAGGGTCGGCCTCCTTCAGCCCCTGTCAGCGCTTGAAGCAGGGCGCGAGACCCTGAGCCAGATCTGGATAGCGCAGGCTGATCTTGAGCTCATCGAGCAGGCGCTGGTTGCTCAGACGTCGCGACTCCTTGAAGTAGGAGAGCATGCCGGCCGAGACTTGGCCATCGGCCTCAGCGAGAGGGATCTGCGGCGGGCGGGGGAGGCCGGCGGCATCGGCTACCTGGCAGAAGTAGTCAGTCATGCTACTTGGATGCCCGTCACAGACGTTATAGACCGCACCGGTCGGCGCCCGCTCCATCGCGGCGATGCAGATTTCGACCAGATCCTCGGCATGGATGCGATTCGACCAAGGTGCCTCATCGACCTTCACCACCGGCTGAGCACTGCGGATGCGCGCCAGCGGCAGTCGATCGCAGGCATAGATGCCAGCCACGCGCAGAATCACCAGTTCAGCGCCGCTGTCACGGCTCCAGTGGCGCAGGCGTTGCTCTGCATCCCAGCGGCGTAATGAGCGCGACGCCGTCGGTTGCGGTGGCCAGTCTTCGTTGACCCAAGCCCCGCCGCAGTCGCCATAGACGCCGGTGGTGCCGATGTAGACCAATCGGCGCGGATGCCCATGACGCTCGAAGGCACTGATCAGGTGAGCCGTTAGCGGGTCGTCGTCGCCCTCGCTCGGGGGGGGGGCGAGGTGGAAGATGGACTGTCCGACCAACCCGAGTGGCGCCAGATCGTCGCGTGAAAGATCAAGCTGCAAGGCCCGTGAGCCCGTTGCCTTGACCTCCGCGGCGCGCTCAGCGCTGCGTACCACGCCGAGGACGGTCTCGCCGCGCTGCCGATAGCGCCGAGCCAGTGCCTGCCCGATAGAGCCGCAGCCGAGTATGATCATCGCCTTATCCTCTCGTTCGCTTCGATTCTCGCGCATGATGCCCCACATGTTGCCCCACATGATGCCCCAAGTTTAGGGCCATCCCAAGACCGCCAAGCCCCAACACCGACAAGCCGAGGAGCATGACCCATCGATGAGCGTCTCAGCGACGAGTTTCTCCGTGCGCACCGAGCCCGCCGGCCATCAGTTCGAGGTCGCGGCTGATCAGACCATCCTTGAGGCCGCGCTGGCGCAGCGCATTGGCCTGCCCTATGGTTGCCGGCGCGGCACTTGCGGCAGCTGCACCGCGCAGCTGCAGGCTGGTCAAGTCGAGTACCCTAGTGGCAACACAGAGGCACTCGCAGGCCAGCCGGCGGACGCCTGCCTGACGTGCCAGGCAGTGCCGACCTCGGATCTGGTGCTGCGTGTTGCTGAGCTTGAGCGGCTCAGCGACATCGAGGTGCGCACCTTGCCCTGTCGGCTCGCTGAGAAGACCCGCCTCAACCACGATGTGATGCGCCTGCGCCTGAAGCTACCGGAGGGCCAGCGGCTGGCCTTCGTCGCAGGTCAGTATCTAGAGCTCATGCTTCGCGACGGTACTCGACGCGCCTATTCGATCGCCAATCCGCCGCAGGCTGACGAGCTGCTCGAGCTGCACCTGCGGCGGGTACCTGGAGGGCGTTTCAGCGATGAGGTCTTTGAGCGGATGGAGGAGCGTTGCATCCTACGCATCCGCGGTCCACTCGGTACTTTCGTCCTGCGCGAGGACTCCGAGCGACCCATCCTGATGGTTGCTGGCGGTACTGGTTTTGCACCGCTCAAGGCAATGCTCGAGCACGCTTTTCATCGCCGCATCGAGCGCCCGATCGAGCTTTACTGGGGGGTGCGCTCGCGTCGCGATCTTTACCAATTGGAGCTGCCGGCGCGTTGGGCCGAGGCGCACCCCAATTTCAGCTGGGTGCCAGTGCTCTCAGAGCCTGATCCCGATTGGAGTGGGCGAACCGGCTGGGTGCATCAGGCCGTGCTCGAGGACCATCCCTCGCTCGCCGATTTTGATTGCTACCTCAGCGGGCCGCCGCCGATGGTCGAGGCCGGGCGTGCTGCCTTCGAGGCCGCCGGTGCCAGCATCGAGCACCTCTTCTCTGATGCCTTCGAGTATGCAGCCGATTTCTGCCGCGCAGGTTGATGCCTGGGTCTTGACGCCTGGGAGGGCGATGCCGGTGCTGCGGAAGATGCCGGAGCTTCAGCTCAGCCCAAGCTCATCGCCAATCGACAGAGTGCATCGACGATTCCCTCGTCGCTCGTCTCTTCGGCGACCGCGACGCGACGGAAGCCAAGTTGCATTGCGGTGGCGCCGCCGCGGTCGCTGATCACCACTAAGGGCTTAGAGAGTAGCCAGGCCTGATGGTCTGGGCCGATCATCTGCAGCAGATTCTGCAGCACCTCATCGCTGGTCGCGGTGACGAAGCCGAGCCGCTCACGCCAAGACGCGAGCTCGGCATTGACATCGACATCGGGAAGGGCGCGCCGGTAGACCTCGGCGAAGGCCACCTCGGCTCCGCGCTGGTGCAAGGTCTCGCCGAGCAGTGGGCGGCCGCCCTCGCCACGCACGATCAAGACGCGCTTGCCGGCAACCTGAGTCAGCGCCGGCAAGGCCAGTAACGCCTCGCTGTCGAAGCCGCGCTCTGGTACCAGGTCCGGCGCCAGACCTTGCTCCTTCAAGGCGGCCGCGGTGGCGCGACCGACGGCGCCGATCAGTGGCCGGCTTGTGTTTGGCGATGCCGAATTCGCCGCTGCCGAGTGCTGTGCCGAGCCAGGGTGCGCGCCCGGCCTCGGTCGCAAGGCAGACGGGAACAGCGCAATGCCGTATTCGACCGCGTTGCGGCTGACAAACAGCATCAGATCCCAGTGCTCGGCCAAGCGCTGGCGCGCCTGCTCGGGATGGCTGGCGGCGCGGATCTCTAGGGTCGGAAACTCAATCGGTTCGCCCTCGGCTTCACGGATCAACTGACACAGATGCTCGGCTTGGCCTGCCGGTCGCGTGACCAGCACTCCGCGCCCCTTGAGCGGACAGATCGGGCTCATGACTTCGATGCGGACTCCGATGCCTGATTCCTGGCGTGGCCTGCCGCTGGCTCGGCTGGCTCATGTGCCAGCGCTGCCAGTACCTCGGCGGCGCCCTGTGCGAGCAGCGCCTCGCCAACCTCATGGCCCATGCGCTCGGCGTCAGCCGGTGGACCGCTGACCTCGGCACGCATCAGCTTGGCGCCATCCGGCATGCCGACCAGCCCGCGCAGATGCAGCTGGCCGTCATCGCGATGCACCGCATAGCCGGCGATCGGTACCTGACAGCCGCCATTGAGGTGCGCGTTCATCGCCCGCTCAGCCGTCACCCGCTCTGCGGTCGGGCCATGGTGCAGCGGGGCGATCAGCGCATGTACGCGCTCGTCATCGACCCGGCATTCGATGCCGATCGCGCCTTGGCCAATCGCTGGCAGGCTGTCCTCGGCTGAGATGAAGGAGCGAATGCGCGCGCTAAATTCGAGTCGGATCAAACCTGCGGCAGCGAGGATGATCGCGTCGTAGACGCCCTCATCCAGCTTGCGCAGCCGGGTATTGACGTTACCGCGCAAGGGCTCGATGCGGAGATCCGGGCGTCGCACCGCGAGCTGACACTGGCGCCTTAGGCTCGAGGTGCCGACACAGGCCCCTGCCGGCAGGTCGTCGAGCGCGGCGTACTGGTTGGAGACGAAGGCATCGCGCGGGTCTTCGCGCTCCAGGATACAGGCCAGATGCAGCCCGTCCGGGAAGTCGACTGGCACGTCCTTCATCGAATGTACGGCGATGTCGGCATCACCCGCAAGCATGCCCTGCTCCAGCTCTTTGACGAACAGCCCCTTGCCGCCGACCTTCGCCAAGGGCGCGTCGAGGATCTTGTCGCCACGGGTCGTCATGCCGATGATCTCGACCCTCAGCCCAGGGTGTAGGCGGCGCAGCGCGTCGGCAACATGCTCAGCCTGCCACATGGCGAGCGCAGATTTACGGGTGGCAATGCGAATAGTCTCTGGCATGGAGGCGAATCCAGCTGGCTGGTGGTCGGTTGAATGGAGTCGACCGCTAAAGGTAACCGAATGCAACCCTGCCGGCGTTGGCAGCGGTCAATCGGGGTGAATGCGGCAAGCTTAACCTGTCAGCAGGGTTGTCAACAGCGCTCGCCACCGATTTCAGGCTGTTGCCGAACCCTGATCTGTACTATGGTGGTGGTTTTGCAAGGCGCATGAGCAAGAGCCCGCGATGATCGAGAGTGCCGCTTCGAAACCCTGGGCAGGCCGTTTTTCTGAGCCCACCGATGCCTTCGTCGAGGCCTTTACCGCCTCGGTCGGCTTCGACCAGCGCCTGTATCGCGAAGATATTGCCGGCTCCATCGCCCACGCCCGGATGTTGGCGCGCCAAGGCATCCTGAGCGACGAGGAATCCGAGGCCATCAGCGCGGGCCTCATGCGTATCCAAGCTCGGATCGAGGCCGGAGGCTTCGACTGGTCCGTGCCGCTCGAAGATGTCCACATGAACATCGAGGCGGCGCTGACGGCCGAGATCGGCGAAGCCGGCAAGCGCCTCCACACTGGTCGCTCGCGCAATGACCAAGTGGCGACTGACATCCGCCTTTGGCTGCGCAGCGAGATCGATGCCATCAACGCAGCGCTGCAGTACCTGCAAGATACGCTGCTCGACCTTGCCGAGCGCGAGGCCGAGACCATCATGCCGGGCTTCACTCATCTTCAGGTGGCGCAACCGGTCACCTTTGGTCATCACATGATGGCCTGGCAGGCGATGCTCGAGCGCGATGCTGGGCGCTTTGCTGATTGCCGAAAGCGGATGAACCAGATGCCGCTCGGCGCCGCCGCGCTGGCTGGCACCAGCTACCCGATCGATCGTGCCTACACCGCAGAGCAGCTCGGCTTCGATGCGCCCTGCGAGAACTCGCTCGATGCCGTCTCTGATCGCGACTTCGCGATCGAATTCGTTGCCGCGGCCTCGATCCTGATGATGCACCTGTCGCGCTTCGCCGAAGAGCTCATCCTCTGGGCCTCGGCGCAATTTGCCTTCATCGAGCTCTCGGATAGCTTCTGCACCGGCTCCTCGATCATGCCGCAGAAGAAGAATCCAGACGTCCCTGAGCTCATCCGCGGCAAGACTGGCCGCATCTTCGGTCACCTGATGGCGCTGCTGACGCTGATGAAAGGGCAGCCCTTGGCGTACAACAAAGATAATCAGGAAGACAAGGAGCCCTTGTTCGATACCGCGGATAACCTGCGCGGCTCGCTCAAAGTCTTTGCTGAGATGATGGCGAACGTGCACTGCAAACCAACGCGCATGCGTGAGGCCGCCAACCAAGGTTTCTCGACCGCGACCGATCTTGCCGATTATCTGGTACACAAGGGCATTGCCTTTCGCGACGCGCATGAGGTCGTTGGCAAGGCCGTCGGCTACGCTGTTCAGCAGGGGCGTGATCTGGCCGAGCTGAGCCTTGATGAGCTGCGACGCTTCTCGCCCGCCATCGGCAGCGATGTCTTCGACGTGCTGAGTCTCGAAGGCTCGGTAGCGGCGCGCGACCACTTGGGTGGCACCGCACCAGCGCAAGTCCATGCGGCGATTGCGCGAGCCCGCTCGCGGCGTGCCCCAACGCGCTGAGCAGCCAGGGCGCAGTTTGCTCAACTGGCGCACCGCTGCCATGATCTCGGGCGCGCGCATGGGGTGCGATCATGCCTGCTGAGCGCGCACGGCAGTTTCCAAACCCAGATCTGGCACCGCGTCTCGTGCTCTTTCCGATCGTTGGCGGTGGTGTCGCGCTCGATTGGTTGCTCGATCCAGCGTTGATCCAACAGGCGCGCATCGCCTTCACCGCGCACCAGCCGGTCGCCAAGCTTTGTCTTCGACGTGCCGATGCCGACCGGGCCCTCCTCGCCGTGGCGGTCTTAGCCGACCTCAGCCGCCATCCCGCCGGCTTCGCTCGCTTCGAGGCGCCGGTCGTCGGCCCGCTGCAGGCTGAGCTTGGCCTTGAAGGGGCGCGCGATGGTGGCTGGCTGCTGCTGGCGCGCTCGAACCGGTTAGAGGCGGTTCCCGAGCCAATGCCGAAGGTCGCGGGACAGTCCGCGCTCCTGGCGACGATAGACTCCCGGCTGTCTGCTTCAGAACCAGCCCCCGATCTGCGCGCGCTCAACCCTCATTCGGCACCGGCATCGGCACTAGCACCAGCGTCGGTTGAGTCCAAGGCCGTGCCGCTGTTAGCGCAGGCTGATCTGGCAGAGCAGGTCGAGATGGCGTCCGTGCTTGATCCTGACCACCCGAGACTCGCGCCAAGCCGGCGTGAGTTGTCGCTCGTGACCCGCTTCCCCGATGTCTCCTTGGCTGCGCGCTCGGAACGTCCGGAGCTGCGCGGTAGCGACTTTCCGCTGGTCGGTGTTAATCCTCCGCATGCTGGAGGGGTTAGTGGGCTGGCGTTTCAGAAAGCCGATGATCTTGCCTTTGTTTTGGGCCCTCGTTTGGGTTCTAGTTTGGACGCTCGTTTAGCTCCTCGTTCAGCCTCGGATTCGCCCTCTGGTCCAGTTGTCGAGGCGGCCCCCAAGCAGGTTCTATTGGACCAGAAGCCGCCAAACCGGCAAGATGTTGTGCCATCGGAAACGCGCGCCTCGCGCGGTAGCGGCCCCCTTTCCCCCTATCCATCCGGCCAAGGGGCAGTGATCCGCGGCGAATTGCAGGTCTTTGGCAGCGCCCCTCCGGGCAGTCTGCTCGACCTTGGCGGGCACCCGTTTCGCGTCGGTTCGGGTGGGCGTTTCTCGTTTCGTGTCGCGCTTGACGACCCCGATCTGCTGGCCGCGCTCCTCGCGCGGCTACCGCGGCTGCCGGTCGACGAGCGCGAGTCCTGATCCTTATCGATAGCTGATTGAGAACGGTTGTATGTATATCCTGATGGCCACGCCGGAGTGCGCGCCGGTCGCCAAGGCCGGTGGCCTCGGCGACTTCGTGCAGGGACTGTCTCGCGAGCTTGCGGCTCAAGGCCACCAGGTCGAGGTGATCCTGCCGAAATACGACTGCTTGCGCTATGACCGCGTCGAAGACATGGCCATGGAGCATCCAGATCTCTGGGTGCCCTTCTTCGACCGTACCCTGCATTGTGATGTCGAGGTGGGTTTGGTTGATGGGCTGCGCTGCTACTTCATCGATGCCCATTCAGAGCATGGCTTCTTCAACCGCGGCGCTATCTATGGTGACGCTGATGATCCTGACCGCTTTACCTTCTTTTCGCATGCCATCCTCGCGTTCCTAGTGGCCTCCGGTAAGCGTCCCGATATCATCCACTGCAACGAATGGCAAACCGGGCTGGTGCCGGTGCTGCTGTTCGAGCGCTACACCAAGCTCGGGCTGGCGAAGACCCGCGTTTGCTATTCATTGCATAACCTTGGTCATCAAGGTTGGACGACGCCCAAGGTGCTGGAGATGAACGGCTTGGATGTCGATCGCCTGATGGTCCCTGACCGCCTGCAAGATCCCGGTAACCCGCAGACCCTCAACCTGATGAAGGGTGGTATCGTCTTCTCCAACTTTATCACTACGGTCTCGCCGCGCTATGCCTGGGAGATCCAACACACCGACCAGGGGGTTGGCCTGCAAGGCGTTCTGCGGACCCACGACCGCAAGTTCGGCGGCGTACTCAACGGCATCGACACCACTACCTGGAATCCAGCCACCGACCCCTTTATCGCCGCCAGCTACGACCTGGAAAAGCTCCCCGCGAAGGGAGAGAATAAAGTCGCCCTGCGCGAGCGCTTGGGTCTGGTCGATGCCCCCAGGCCGATCGTTGCCGTGGTGAGTCGACTCGACCGCCAGAAGGGCATCGACCTGATGCGTCATGGCATCGACTACAGCCTGGCGCAGGGTGCTCAATTCGTGCTCCTCGGCAGCGCCCAAGAGCCGGCGATCAACGCCATCTTCTGGGATGCAAAGCAGTCCTTAGCCGATCATCCCGACGCCCATCTGGAGCTAGGCTACGATGAGGAATTGGCGCATCTGATCTACGCTGGCGCTGACATGATCCTGATCCCGAGTGTTTACGAGCCCTGCGGCCTGACCCAGATGATCGCGATGCGTTACGGCTGCGTGCCCATCGTGCGGCGGGTCGGCGGTCTCGCGGATACGGTGTTCGATGCCAACTACAGCGATCGCCCCTACGAAGAGCGCAATGGCTACGTCTTCGATGAGCTGACCTTTGAGGGGCTAGAATCCGCGCTCGGGCGTGCCATCGGTCTCTGGCAGCAGCATCCGGACCATTTCCGCCAGCTCCGACTCAATGGCATGCGAATGGACAACTCCTGGGCTCGACCCGCTCAGGACTACCTCAATATCTACGAGCACATCCGTGTCTGCTAGTGCGTTGTTAACGAGCGACCCGAACAGCCTTCCTCGGCCCGATCCCATCAGTGCGGCCCTCAGCGCGCATATCGACCTGGTACAGGCACTTGAGCAACTGCGCGCCCCGATCGAGACCTTTGCCACGGAGGTTTCTACCGCCATCGAACGCAGCGGCCGTGTGTTTTGGATGGGTAACGGCGGCAGCGCAGCCGATAGCCAGCATCTGGCTGCGGAGCTGGTCGGTCGCTTCGAGCGCGAGCGTCCCGGCCTCCCGGCAATCGCGCTCACCTCTGACACGGCAGTGCTGACGTCGGTCGCGAACGATTATGGCTTTGAGTCCGTGTTTGCGCGTCAGGTCGAGGCGATGTGCCGCCCTGGCGATGTCCTCGTCGGCCTATCCACCTCCGGCAACAGTGCCAATGTCGTGCGGGCCATGGAGCGCGCTGAGCGGCTTCAGGTCTACCGTGTCGGCATGACCGGAGAGGGCGGTGGGCGTCTGCGACACTGCTGCGAGCTTTGGCTCGAGGTGCCCTCGACCAATACCGCTCGTATCCAAGAGGCACAGATGCTCATCGGCCATATTCTGTGCGACCTGGTCGAGCAGCGCGCGTACAAGGCCGCCAACGCGCGTTGAGTCGAGTCGCGTCGCTATGTCCAGAGACGCAGCGTCAGCTCCAGGGTCGGTCCCGGAACAGGGATCCGAGCCGTTGTGGGGAGGCTCAGCCGCGCAGCTACCGGGTCCAGTCCTGGCCGCTGTGCGTCACTGCTTCGGCGGTGGAACTGTCTTAGTCGTCGGCGATCTGATGCTCGATCGCTACCTTTGGGGGCAGGTTGGGCGCATCTCTCCGGAGGCTCCGGTGCCTGTGCTCCACCTCAACCGCGAGACCGAAACCGCTGGCGGTGCAGCCAACGTTGCCCGTAACCTGGTCGGGCTCGGGCTGCGGGTGAGCATCGCCGGCGTCACTGGTGAGGACGAGAATCGCCAGCGTCTGCTCCAGCGACTGGCCGAGCAGGACATCGAGACTAGCGCCGTGCTGGTCGATCCAACCCGGCCGACCACCACCAAGACCCGGCTGCTCGGCAATCACCAGCAGATGTTGCGCATCGACGCCGAGCGCCTCGCGCCGCTCAGCGCCGAGCTCGAAGATTGCCTGTTCGCGTCGATCCAGCCGCAGTTGAGTGCCGCTTCGGTCTTGTTGCTGTCGGACTATGCCAAGGGCGTGCTGTTTGGCGGTCTTTGCCAACGTCTGATCGGCGCCGCCCGTGAACAGGGCCTTCCCGTGCTTGTTGACCCTAAAGGTCGCGACTTCAGCCGCTATCTGGGCGCTAGCCTGATCACGCCAAACCGCGCCGAGCTGGCGCAAGCGGTGGGCGTCGATCCAGCCGATCTCGAGTCGCTGACCGCCGCCGCCAAACGGATGCGCGCTGAGCTTCAGCTTGAGCGCTTGGTGCTCACGCTAGGCGAGCTTGGCCTGCTGGTCATCGAACCTGACCGCCAGACCCGCATCCCCGCGGTGGCGCGCGAGGTCTTCGACGTCTCGGGGGCTGGCGATACGGTGATTGCCACGCTGGCTGCCGGCGTCGCGGCCGGACTGAATCCAATCGACAGCGCCCATCTCGCCAACCTGGCTGCCGGTGTGGTCGTGGCCAAGGTTGGCACGGCCGCCGTCAGCCTGAGTGAGCTTGAGCATGCCATCAGTGAGGAGGCGGCCCTCGGGCAGGCCGCGAAGCTCTGCACCCTGACCGAGCTCCAAGCACGGGTCCGCGCCTGGCAGGCACGCGGCGAACGGGTTGTTTTCACCAATGGCTGCTTCGACCTGCTCCACGCCGGTCACGTCAGCTATCTGGAGCGCGCCCGGCGCCATGGCCAGCGCCTGATTATCGGCCTGAATAGCGATCGTTCCGTGCGCGCACTCAAAGGCCCCGAGCGTCCGTTGATCGCCGAGCAAGACCGAGCGCGGGTTCTTGCTGCGCTGGCCGTCGTTGATGCGGTCGTGTTCTTCGATGACGATACGCCGCTCAGACTCATCGAGGCCCTGCGTCCCGAGGTACTAGCCAAAGGCGCCGACTACAGTCCCGAGCAGGTGGTCGGTGCCGAGCAAGTACGCAGCTGGGGCGGAGAGCTCGTTTTGGTTCCGCTGCTCGAAGAACGCAGCACGAGCGGCATCATTCGGCGCATGCAGCGCTGAGGCGATCGCTTTTCTGGTCGGTCCTCCGTCCGGCTCTCCAAACGGCTCTCCAAACGAGTATCAGGCCAAGCCCGAGGCCCAGTCGAAGAGTCCAAGCAACGCCGCATAGCGTGCGCCCTTGCCGATCCAGGTGAGCACGAAGAACAGCATGAAGTTGATGCGCATGATGCCGGCGATGAAGGTCAGGGCATCGCCACCGACCGGCAGCCAGGCCATGAGCAGGGACCAAACACCCCAACGCTGATACCAGCGTTGGGCCAGGCCAAGGCTCTCGGGCTTAAACGGAAACCAGCGCCAGTCTTGGAAATGCAAAAGCCAGCGGCCGAGCGCCCAGTTCACCGCGGCGCCCAAGGTGTTCCCGGCCGTCGCCCAAAGCCAGAGGCTCAGCGGGTCGTAGTCAGCGGCCTGCAGCCCAATCAGCAGCGCTTCGGAATAGAAGGGCAAGAGCGTTGCGGCGACAAAGGCCGCGGTAAATAACCCGAGATAGGCTTCCATGGTCAATGCCTTGGTTGCCGGGCTTCAGCTCGAGGCGAAGATCCCGGTTTGCGCAGGATTAGTGCCGACGTGCAGCACGCATCTAGGGGCCTGGATGTTGAAGTCGCCGGCAACGATGGTGGCGCTTCCATCGGCGAGTGCCTTAGCGGCATCCATGGCAAGGCTCCTTGCCTGTGCCTCGCGCCTGCGATCGCTGTTCGGCTGGAGGATTGTGGCGCTTGTTCTGCGCTGACCTTTGGCGGATGGCTTGGCTGCGCGCTAGGCATCCGGGCTGACTACCGTTGCAGGCTGCCTTGGCTGTTCGCTCGCCTGGTTGATCCATTCGATGATCCGCCGCTCTTGGTAGTCGTAAAACGGGTTATGACGCAGACGCAAGAGCCACTGCGCTGGAATCTTGAGCACCCCGCGCTCACCGCGCACCGCCATCTGGCCCAAGAACAGCTGACCGCTTTGCTCCGGGGGATAGCGTCCGTAGAGTGGATCATCGATCGGGAAGGGTAGGTCGACGTGCGACAGTGAGAGCGCATCCTGAGGCCAAGGCTCTGACAAGGGCTCCCTTGAGGTCGGCTCGGCACTAAACGGGGGCTTGCGCAAGGCGACGACCTCGCGCGTCTTGGGTCCGGCATTGGTGATCAGGGTGAGCTCGAAGGGCAGGCTGGCATCTGCTAGAAGACGCTCGGCGAGCGCGGCGCGCTCGGTCACGAGCAGCGGAGCGGTGACCGCAAACCGATTGATATCATAGAGCAGCAGTGCCTGGCTGCCGGGTGCGAGCTGTCCGAGCAGATGGTCCGCCGCGGCGTCAGCCGAGACCGTTGCATCTACCACGCTGAGCATGGCCAGGGTTGCTGGGAAGTCAGTGATGGGGCCTTGGCGTGCAAGCTGGCGTACCCGCGCGGAGACTGAGCGCGTCATCCGATGCACCTGCAGGCTCGCATTGGCGCTGAAGGCGTTGTAGTTGAACGGATCGAACTCAGGCAGTAGCGTGGTCCAGGCGACTTGGTCTAGCCCTGGCAGGGTTGACATGCGCACCAGCCAAGGTGTCACCGCGGCCGCTTGCGTGATGCCGATCGCAGGCGAGATCAGCACCAGACTGGCAGGAACCTGCGCCACATCAGCCGTTGCGCCCAGCTCTGATCCCTGATCCTGACCCCGGTCGTCACCCCGATGATCACCCTGCTCGGTGCTGCTTCGGGCCGCCATCGCATTCAAGCTGTAATCGAGCGCAAGCGCGCCTCCGGTTGAATAGCCGATCATGTGCAGCGGTTTGCCGCCAAGCTGTGCACGCAAGTGGGCCATTCCGAGGCGGGTGGCGGCTGCCATGTCTTCCCAGGTGACCGAGCGCAATCCGGCGGGCGCGGTGCCATGGCCCGGCATGCGCAGACCTAGCACCTGATAGCCTTGATCGGCGAGGGCGAGACCGATCGCGCGCAGGCTATAGGGGCCATCTGACATCCCGTGCAGCAGCAGCACACCGCCAATCGGCTGCTCCGGAGTCAGCTCGAAACTGTGATTCCAGTTCGGGTCTCGATCTCTCGGATCGGCGGCGCTGCCGCTGCTGAAACGGTTGAGCAGTTGGTCGGAACCGGTGGGCGTGTGGGCGTAGACCTTATCATCCAGTTCTTGGAACAGCCTCGCTTCCAACGCTTGGTAATCCGGGAAGGTTGTGATCTCCTGGGCGCGATCAGCGGTGAACTCTTCCTCGAACTCCAGGGTATGCCAAGGTTGCACCGGAGGGCCGCTGCGCACCCATAGCACATAGAGAACGATGACGCCGGTGAGGAATCCAAGGGTCGCGATCAGCGCCCACAGGCCAAGGCGCTTGATCAGATGCTTGAACAGGCGAATAGGGTTCATCATGGCTTCTATCCTGTCAGCGGCCGCGAGTGAGGACTGAATACTGTTTGCCGTCGGGCGTGCGGAATTGGTAGCGCTGTCGGTTCAGTGGGCTGCCGCGGTTGGTAAGGCGCAAGAAGATGTCGTCGAAGTATTCGGGTACCTCAAGGCTGAAGTTGTGGAAATTCCGGGTGCGGTTCACCGGCGTCACGTCGACCAGCTCGACGCGACCATTGTCGCTGTCGGTCAACTCCAGGAGCTGCTCGATCTCGTCGATCAGCTCGGCGTTGACCTTGTCGAGCGTGCTCTCTCCCAAGCGTCGCTGCAGATTGATCAATCGGCTCAACAGCAGGGCTCGATCATTCGATGAGACATAGATCGTGGTGTCGTCGACCAGGGCGGCGAGCTGGTGCTTGAACTGCGCGTTGAACTGGCCGTAGCTGATGTCGGGGGCCGTCAGCACGACATCGCTGATCGCGCGCTCGGCATCGGCGAACGATGGCTCCTGGGCGAGATGGGCAATGGCATCGACAATGACCTGAGCGCCGAGACTATTGGCGGCCACCCACAGCTGCTGCGGGCGGACCTCGTCGATGAGCAGACGTAGCACCGCCGCGAGCTCGCTGCCGGAGGCGGTCGCGATTTGGCGTGCCCGGCGATACCCACGCAAGCTGTCACCCTGATTGGCCGGCCAGTCGAAGACGATGACAGGCGCGTTGATATCGAGGATATGGGCGAGGAAGGCGGTGCCGCGCATCGCAAAGTCGAGATCGGTGCGAAGCCCATGCACCAATAGGAGCAACCCGCGATGGGGCGAGGCCGACACCATCCCGCGCATCTGATGGATGAAAGCGGTGCGATCAAGCCGCGTGAGACGGGTGATCCTGATCTCCTCATCCAAGAGCCAACGGCTTTCATCAAGCCACATGCCAAGACCGAGGGTGGGCTCGATCTCGGTATCGAAAGAGCCGAAGGTCAGCTGCGACGAGCGCTCCGTGCCGAGCCGTTCGATGAGTGGCTCGTCACCCACCCGAGCGACACGATTCGTGGCGAAGAAGAAGCGAAACGCATCGCTGTTCTCGACGCGCGCGACCTGCATGCGCCGGAACTCGAAGGATTCGGCTCGACTCAAGCTACGGTTGGTCGCGATGAAGAAGAGGTAGCCACCGATGGCGGCCAGCAGCATCAGCAGGAAACCGCCGAGCCAAAGCGCACGTTTGGTGGATCTGTTCATCGCCGAAGTTCATCGCCGAAGCGTCGCATGGTCCATGACCCGAGAGATTAACCGCAGACAGTCGCGGCGGCCAGCCCCAGGCCGAAACGGTTGACTCTCGGGTCTCTGCCGCCGTGGCGCGGACGTTAGTCGCCGTTCTCGGTGGACTGGTAGCCGCAACGCGTCACGCTGGTCCCTGGTGCGGGCTGGGACTCATCATCGAGCGCGGCGCGAAGCCGGTCGCACAGGGTCTGCAAAACCTTGATTCGCGCGAAGGGCTTGTCGTTGCCTTCGACCAGCGTCCAGGGGGCGTATTCGGTACTGGTGCGGGCGACCATCTCGTTGACAGCGATCTTGTACTGCGGCCACTTCTCGCGGTTGCGCCAGTCTTCATCGGTGATCTTGTACTGTTTATAGGGCGTCTGTTCGCGATCCTGGAAACGCGCTAGCTGCTCGTCCTCGCTGACATGAAGCCAGAATTTCAGCAGCAGGGCGCCGTTCTCGACCAATTGCTCCTCAAAGTCGTTGATCTCGGCATAGGCGCGACGCCACTCGTCCTCGGCGGCGAAGCCTTCGACGCGCTCGACCAACACGCGGCCGTACCAGGAGCGATCGTAGATGATGATGTGTCCAGCACGGGGTAGATGGCGCCAAAACCGCCACAAGTAATGATGCGCCTTCTCTTCGTCGGTGGGAGCGGCGATGGGGATAGTGCGATAGATGCGGGCATCGACGGCGCTGGTGATGCGGCGGATCGCACCGCCCTTGCCGCCGGCATCAACCCCCTCAAACACCAGGACGGTCGTGCGCTTGCGGTTGTAGGCCTTCCAGGCAAGCTCGTTGATCTCGCGTTGGTACTGCTTTAGGGCCTCTTTGTAGTCGTCGCGCGATAGGCTTTGGGTCAGATCGAGCTGGTCAAGCAAGGTAATCTGCGCGCTCGCCGATTCAGGCAGGTCAAGTGGCTCGGCGGTTGCGGGCGGCTCGTTGGGAAGCGGTTGCTGGAGTCGAGCGCGAATCGCTTGCAGCAGGGTCTTACCGACGGTGAGATCCCGATAGCGTTTGTCTTCGGCCTCGATCAGATACCAAGGCGCGATGCCGCGGTCGGTTTGCCGGATGACGCGCTCGGCGACATATTCAAACAGCTGATACTGCTCGGTAAATTTCGACGACTTCTTGGGCAGCATCTTCCAACGACTGCGATCGTCGCGCGACAGCTCTTTGAGTCGGTTCTTTTGGTCTTCCTCTGACAAGTGAAACCAAAATTTCACCACCAGCGCGCCGTCTTGGGTCAGTGAGCGCTCGAAGTCGACGATGCGCGCCAGCTCGGCGTCGAGTGCGGCATCATCGCATTCGCCGCGAAACCGGTGCTCGATCGGAGCGAGATACCAGCCGCCGAACAGAATCGCGATCTCGCCGCGGGGTGGTAGGGTGCGCCAGAAGCGCCAGTAACGCGGCCGCTCTCGTTCCTCGTCGCTGAAGTCCCAAAACGCGAAGGTCTGCATGCCGCGCGTGTCCAGCCACTCATTGAGTCGATTGACCACCTCGCCTTTGCCGGCGGCTTCAACGCCAGCGACGATGACGATGACGGGGATATTGCTTTCCCGCAGTTCACGCTGCGCCTCGAGCAAGTGCGTCCGAAGTTCGTCGCGTTGCTCTTTGAAGTCTGACTTGCTGACCGATCGGCCGACCTTCGCTGCCTCGAACATATGCGTGATACTCGCTGAGCTGTGCTGTCGAATCCTCTCCGGCACGAATCATCGCATGCAGCGGTGATGGCTGATAGTGCCCGGCTAACCTTTACAGATGGCTTTAGGCGATTGCCGGAAAAAGCGCGTACCGAATTGCGCAGGATGTTCGTTTGCCTTCAAGGAGCGTCGCCGGGAGCATAGCCGAGCTATGTGACCGGCGATGCGACGCAGAAGGCGAGCGAAAAGACAAGCAAGGCGGTATGAGCTTTGACAGAAATCGCCTTAAAGATGGGCCTTGCGAGACAGCCCTTGCGAGACAGTCTCTCAACCTGAACGGAACAGGTTCTGCTACAGGGTCTGCTTGGTCAGCTCGATGGCGCGCGCCAGATGGGCTTCGGGGGTATGGAAGTGTGGTGAGAAGCGTAGCCCACCCCCGCGGCTCGCGCACATCAGGCCCTGTTTCATCAGTTGTTGATACAGCCATTGCTGATCCACGCCCGGCACGCGGAAGCTGAGGATGCCGGCACGCCGTAACGGCAGACGCGGCGATAGCAGTTCGAAGCCGGCCTGGTCGACAAGCTCGATCAGACGCTCGACCCGGGCCTCGATCGCGGTGGCGATGGTTTCCGCGCCGGTCTCTTCGAGCAGCGAGAGGCTGGCCTCGAGGGCATGGATGCCGAGCATGTTCGGGCTGCCGCATTCGAAGCGCCGTGCACTGGCCGCTGGCCGCCAGTCTTGGCGATCAAAGGCTCCCATGTCTTCGACCATGTGCCAGCCGAATTCGGTGAGTCGTAGTTGCTCACGCAGCGCTGGCCGACACCAGAACAGGGCCAGCCCTTCCGGTCCGAGCAGCCACTTGTGACCATCGGCGACGAGAAAGTCGACCGGGGTCTCGGCGAGATCGAACGGCAGGGCGCCCAGGCCTTGGATCGCATCCAAACAGAGCAGAATCCCGCGGTCGCGGCAGGCCGTGGCAAGTCGGGCGATATCCAGACGCTGTCCTCGGCCATACTGCACCCAGCTCACAGCAAGCAGGCGCGTGCGCGCGTCACAGAGCGCCAGCAGATCGGCCTCCGGGTCCGCACTGAGGGCCAGGTCGAGGGCGCGCAGCTCAACCCCGCGTTCGGCCAATGTCTGCCAAACGATGCGGTTGGAGGGAAACTCCTGCGCGATGCTGACGATGTTGTCGCCGACCTGCCAAGCTAGCCCTTGGGCGACGAATGACAGGCCTTCCGAGGTGCTCTTCAGCAGCGCGATCTCCTCCGCCGAGCGGGCCCCAATCAGACGCGCCGCGCGCTCGCGAAGCCGCTGCTCGACCTCGAGCCAGACCGGATAGCGCCGCGAGCCGAGCCGACCCTGCTCGGCGGCGAAGCCTGCGACTGCTGCCACCGTGCGTTGTGGCCAGGGCGCAATCGCAGCGTGATTGAGATAGAGGATATCGGGATCGAGGTCGAAGTCTGGGTGCATAAGGATGGCTGATCGATTGCTTAAGCTGCGATCATGCCAGTAACTGTACCGGCCATGCTATCCGAACAGGGCCCGACCAATACTGCTCGCCGAACAGTGTCTGCCGAACAGGGCCCGCGGAACAGGTTCCGGCACAGATGCGGGGTCTGACTGACCGGCCTGTCATCGTTATAATCCTGTGCCCAAGCCACGGCTCTGCCGCCCTGTCCCGATCCGCCTAGGAAGCCCCATGCCTGCAGCTCCCGCGTTCCCGCTCACTGCGTCACAAGGTCTGTTGTTTGTCGTCTCCGCGCCCTCGGGAGCCGGTAAGACCAGCCTGGTCGCCGCGCTGCTTAAGCGTGATCCAGCCCTTTCGCTTTCCGTCTCCTACACCACCCGTGCCCGCCGCTCGGGCGAGATCGATGGCAAACACTATCATTTCGTCGATCATCAGCGCTTCGAGCAGATGATCGCCGAAGGTGCCTTCATCGAGTATGCGCGCGTCTTCGATAACGCTTACGGTACGGCGGAATCCTCGCTGCGCGAGACCCTCGATGGCGGCCAGGATCTGTTGCTCGAGATCGACTGGCAGGGCGCGCGTCAGGTTCGGGAGCGCTTTCCGCAGGCGGTGTCGATCTTCATCGTGCCGCCATCGCTCTCTGCGCTCGAGGAACGGCTGCGTGGCCGCGGTCAGGACAGCGATGAGGTCATCGGCGAGCGCATGGCCAAGGCATGTCATGAGCTCTCGCACTGGGATGAATATGACTATCTGGTCGTCAATGACCGCTTCGAGCAGGCGCTTGGCGATCTTGGCGCTATCGTCAAGGCCGAGCGCTTGCGCCGGCCGCGGCAAGCCGCGCGCGAGCAAGATCGACTGCGCTCGATGCTCGATGCTTGATGCTTGATGCGCACGTCTGCGGCGCACTTCATGCGCACTTCATCCCGTTCGCCGTGGTCATCAATGCAATCATCCTCGAGACTGATCCGCGCGACCAGATGCGCAACAATGTGTCAGGCGTTGTTTTCTGGTAATTTGAGCCTAGGATTCAGAACAGCTTCGCTGTTCATCAGGCCCATTATCAGGCCTATGATCGGACCCACGATCGGACAGATGATCAGACAGATGATCAGACAGATGATCAGACAGACGATCAGACCCAGTGGGCACCGATGTTGAAACGTCTTTCTTTTTTTCCGATTGCACCTAGGTATGTCGCCCATCGGGCCGACGATCAGGGTGTGACCGGTTTGGTTTTGGAGTATTCGCATGGCTCGCATCACTGTCGAGGATTGCCTCGAACACGTGGATAATCGTTTTGACCTGGTCTTGGTATCGACCAAACGCGCTCGGCAGTTGGCCAAGGGCGTGGAGCCGCTGCTGCCTTGGGAGAATGACAAGCCGACGGTCATGGCCTTGCGCGAGATCGCTGCCGGACTGATCGAGCCGCAGACCTTGGAAGAGGGTGACCGCGCGGCTCAAGATGCCGCCGAGGCACTGGAGCGAGCGCTGGCTGAGGAGCTTGCGTCACGGGATGCAGAAGACTGAGTTGGATACTGCACTGAGTCGTCCCTGTGCGGGGGCTTCGGCACCCGTCATGCCCGCGCTCGCCTATGCTCCGCCCACAGATCAGCGCTCGGTCAACCCTCGGCAAGACCAATCTAGGCAGGCCGTAGGCGCTGCATGCGACATGGGGCCGAGTTGTTATCGGCAGACCGACAACGAGCCTGCGCGTTTTCTGATCAGCGATCTTCTCACCGAGCTTGAGACCTATCTGCCGCGCGATCAGATCAGCGAAGTCTATCGCGCCTACCTCTTTGGCGCCGAAGCGCATCAAGGCCAGGAGCGGCAAAGTGGCGAGCCATACATCTACCATCCGATCGCGGTGGCACGCATCCTCGCCGAGATGCGGATGGATTACCAAGGCCTAATGGCAGCGATCTTGCATGACGTGATCGAAGACACGCCAACGGCGAAAGAGCATCTTGCCGATACCTTCGGCGATGATGTTGCCGAGCTTGTCGATGGGGTAAGCAAGCTGACGCAGATCGACTTTCCCTCCCGCGCCGAGGCGCAGGCAGCAAGCTTCCGCAAGATGATGCTGGCGATGACGCGCGATATCCGCGTCATCCTGATCAAGCTCGCGGATCGCCTGCACAATATGCGCACCCTGGATGCCATGATGCCCGCCAAGCGCCGGCGCATCTCGCGCGAGACCCTCGAGATCTACGCGCCGATCGCCAACCGGCTCGGCATCAACCGGATTCGGCTCGATCTGGAAGACCTTGGGTTTCGCCATCACTGGCCCTGGCGCCATGCGGTGTTATCGCGCACGGTGGGCGAGAAGCTACAAGGCCGGAGCGAGACGGTTGCCAAGGTTGAGGCCGCGCTGCGAGCCCGACTTGAGGCGGAAGGGATTGCGGCCGAGGTTTTCGGTCGTGAGAAGCATCTTTACAGTATCTATCGAAAGATGAGCGCCAAGCGGCGCTCGTTCGAAGACATGGTCGATGTCTTTGGCTTTCGCGTCATCGTTGACCGTGTAGATACCTGCTACCGCGTCCTCGGTCAGGTGCATGATCTCTACAAGCCGGTTCCGGGGCGCTTCAAGGATTACATCGCGATCCCGAAGTCGAACGGTTATCAATCACTGCACACCGGGCTTATCGGCCCTCAGGGCGTGCCGATCGAGATCCAGATCCGGACAGCGGACATGAACCAGCTCGCTGAGTCTGGCATTGCCGCGCACTGGATGTACAAGAACAGCGGCGAGGCCAGTGGTCCGCAGGCGGCCGCGAAGGATTGGCTGCAAGGACTGCTCGAGGTCCAGCGTGATTCCGGCAACTCGCAAGAGTTTCTCGAACATGTCAAGGTCGACCTATACCCCGATGAGGTCTATGTGTTCACGCCCAAGGGGCGCATCCTGGTGCTGCCGATGGGCGCGACCGTGGTCGACTTCGCTTATGCGATTCACTCGGACGTGGGCAATACCTGCGTCGCAACACGAATCGATCGTCGTCTGGCTTCCTTGCGCACACCGCTGCGCAGCGGGCAGACCGTGGAGATCATCACCGCACCCGGCGCGAAGCCGAATGCCGCTTGGCTCAACTTCGTCGTGACCGGAAAGGCGCGTGCCAGTATCCGCAGTTACCTGAAGAATCTGCAGAACCGTGAAGCACAGGCGTTGGGCCAACGCATGTTGTCGGCCGAGCTGGCCGCCTTCGGGCTGACGCTGGAGCAAGTCGGCGAGCCGCGCATCCTGGCGCATGCGGTCGAGACTGGTCTGGAAGACAGCGACAAGCTGTTCGCCGAGATTGGGCTCGGCAATCGCATGCCGATGCTGATTGCACGGCGTCTCGCCGGGCCGTCCGAGCCGATGCCGGGTGGTGAGGTCGCTGCGGCGGGCCCGGGTGCACCTGAGACGAGCAACGGTGCACCAGGAAGCGCGCGCCGACTCGCGATTCGCGGCACCGAGGGGATGGTCGTGCACTTCGCCCGTTGCTGCAGGCCCATCCCGGGTGATCCGATCACGGGCCTGTTCAGTGCGGGTAAGGGGATCGTGGTGCATCGTAACGAGTGCGGAAACCTCGGCGATTTTCACTCGAAGCGTGACAAATGGCTCGAGGTCGAATGGGCAGAGGACCCACAGGCCGAGTTTCAGACCGAGATCCGGGTGGATGTGGGCAATCGCCGCGGTGCATTGGCCACCCTTGCCAGCGCCATCGCCGAGCAAGGCTCGAATATCGAGAACGTGAATTCGCGTGATAAGGATGGTATGACGACGACGCTCGACTTCCTCGTCAACGTGACCGGCCGCAAACATCTCGCCGGCATCATGCGTCGTCTACGCCAGATCCCGACCGTGACGCGCATCGTGCGACTCTCCAATGCGGGCCGCTCGCGCGATGGCTACGGCAAGCATTAAGGGGAGCGTTAGCGCCGTCGGTCGCGAAACGGACGTCGCCCTCGGTACGCGGTGATCTGCTGCACGATGACCTGAAAGGGCAGGTTGTCCAGATGACCAAAGCGGCTGACCGCTGCCTCGACGATGGCGTCCACATCGTCGATGGTCTTTGGCACCTCCGCATCCGGGTTGAGTGCCAGATACAGACCACGTAGACCTCCCACTTGAACGCGCATCGCCTTCGCGTGCGGCAACGCAGAACCCCCATCGATGGTTCTCAATGCGAAGCGTGCTTGACCGCGCAGCAGCGCCAATAGGCTTAGGCAGCGCGCCTGCGCCTCATCGGTCTTGCATTGGACCCCTTCGCGCTCGGCAATGCAGAAGCGCTCGGCACGGCTGCAGGCACATTGATTGGTCAGGATGCTCTTCTCGAACGGGCAGTAGCGCTCGTTGATGCGGCTATAGGTCTCGCGGAAGACTTGGTTGTCCATAGCGATAGGGCCTCTGACTATTTGCCGGTCAGCTCACTGAGCCGGCGGCGGTCGCGTTTGGTCGGCCGCCCGCCCTCAACGCGTAAGCTCGGCCCAGCGGCTCGGCGCGCTTGGACCCTCTCTTGACGCTTGAGCCGGCTCTGCTCGTCCTCCTCGAACAGCAGCGCTGCTTCGCTGGCCGGGCGGCGTTGCTTGGAGACGGCCTTGACCTCAATCTGCCATTCCAGCTGTCCTTTGTGGATGCTGAGCTTGGTGCCAGGGCGCACACTGCGGCCTGGCTTAGCGCGCTGACCCTCGACATGCACCTTGCCGCCGTTGATGGCCTCTACCGCGAGTGGGCGCGTCTTGAAAAAACGCGCGGCCCAGAGCCATTTGTCGAGCCGCTGGCTGCCTAGCGCTTCGGTGTCTGCCTGTGCTGCGGTCATCATGTCGGTGCTCAGCGCTCCTCGAGCAAAGGGTCGAGCTTTCCGGCCCGATCCAACGCTGCCATGTCGTCATAGCCGCCGATGTGCTGCTCACCGATGAAGATCTGCGGCACCGTGGTACGGCGACTGCGCTGGATCATAGTGCGCATTTCATGCGGGTCTTTATCGACCCGGATCTCTTCAAATGCGATGCCTTTCTGCTTCAGAAGTCTGCGTGCGCGCACGCAGTAGGGGCAGAAGGCCGTCGCGTACATCTGCACAATGGGCATCATTGCGCTGTTACCCTCGCTAATCGGCGCGCCGGGACCGCTAGGCCAGACCCGGAACACGCGGCTGAACTCTGGACGCTCCAGAGGCGCACAAGGCGCTGACCTCAGTGCGCTCGAACGAGAAACCTCGGCGCGCACTGCTTGAAATCGGCCAATGGCGGCCGAATGACGCAAGATTGGCATAAGCGGCCCGGGTCCGCCAAGCCGCGCCCGATACTCACCCCCATACTAGCAGAGCCACCGACTAAGCCGATGTATCGCACCACACCGCCCGTCATTCGCCTCAGCGACTATCGCCCCCCGGAATTCTTGATCGACAGCGTTGCGCTGCGGTTCGAGCTTGATGACCAGCAGACCCAGGTCGAGGCTGAGCTCAGCTTGCGGCGCAACCCGGCGGCAACCCGTGGCGATGGTGATCTGCGGTTACATGGCGAGCAGCTCAAGCTTAAGGCGATCAGTCTGAACGAGCGGCCGCTCACGCCTGCCGAGTATCAGGTTGAAGAAGATCAGCTGCTGGTGCATCGAGTCCCCGATCGATTTCGATTGCAGACCCGAGTGCAGCTGAATCCGAGCGCCAACACCGCCTTGGAGGGGCTCTACGTCTCCGGTAGCATGCTCTGCACCCAGTGTGAGGCGGAGGGCTTTCGGCGCATCACCTACTTTATCGATCGCCCGGATGTCATGGCCACCTATCGCGTGACGCTGATCGCCGACGCTGAGCGTTATCCGGTGCTGCTCGCGAATGGCAATCCAGCCGGCGAGGAACGGCTCGAAGACGGCCGTCTCTGTGTGCATTGGGATGACCCCTTTCCGAAGCCAAGCTATCTGTTTGCTGTAGTCGCCGGTAACCTCAGCGCTGTCGAGGATCGATTCAAGACGGCTTCAGGTCGTTGGTTGCCATTGCGCATCTACGTCGAGCCCGGTAACGAGGAGAAATGCACGCATGCCATGCAGTCGCTGATCCGCGCCATGCGCTGGGACGAGGAGCACTATGGTCGGGAATACGATCTGGAGGTGTTCAACATCGTTGCCGTCAGCCATTTCAATATGGGCGCGATGGAGAACAAAGGGCTCAATCTGTTCAATGCCAAGTACATCCTGGCGAGTGCGGAGTCCGCGACCGATGCCGACTTTGCTGGCATCGAGGGCGTGGTCGCGCATGAATATTTCCATAATTGGACCGGCAACCGCATCACCTGCCGCGACTGGTTCCAGCTCAGCCTGAAGGAAGGTTTCACTGTCTATCGCGACCAGGAGTTCTCGGCGGATATGGGCTCGCGTGGGGTCAAGCGGATCGCGGACGTGCGTCAGCTGCGCGCGCGCCAATTTCCGGAAGACTCAGGCCCCATGGCGCATCCGGTGCGGCCCGATTCCTATATCGAGATCAATAATTTCTACACTGCGACGGTCTATGAAAAGGGCGCCGAGCTGGTGCGCATGCAAGCCAAGCTGCTTGGCCCGGAGCGCTTCCGCCAGGCGACCGATCTCTACTTCGAGCGCTTCGATGGCCAAGCGGTGACCACTGATGACTTTGTCAGCTGCATGGAAGCGGCTGGCGGTATCGATCTGACCCAATTCAAGCGCTGGTACAGCCAGGCCGGCACGCCGCAGCTCGACTGTGCCGATCAGTTCGACGCCACGACCGGAACCTATCGGCTTGAAGTTCGCCAGCACACGCCAGCCACGCCGGGGCAGCCCGAGAAACAGCCCTTACACATCCCGCTCGCGCTCGGTCTGCTTGACGCTCAGGGTCAAGATCTGCCGCTGCAGCTGGCGGGTGAGCAGAGGGCGCCGGCGGCGGGCACCCGCATGCTTGAACTGCGTCGCCCGGTCGAGACCTTTGTCTTCACCGGACTCACCGAGTGCCCGGTCCCCTCGTTATTGCGCGGTTTCTCGGCACCGGTACAAGTCCAATATCCCTATACCGATGAGCAGCTCAGCTTTCTAATGGCGCACGACACGGATGGCTTTAACCGCTGGGATGCGGCGCAGACCTTGGCCCAGCGGTTGTTGCTGGCGATGGTGGCTGATCCAGCGCTGAGCGTGCCGGAGCGCTTCATCGACGCGTTCCAGCGGGCGCTGCGGGATGAGAGCGCCGATGCGGCGTTGATCGCTGAAGTGCTGACGTTGCCCTCTGAGAGCTATCTTGGCGACCAGATGCGGATCGTGGATGTCGATGGCATCCATCGCGCCCGCCAGGCACTCGCTGCCGAGGTCGGCAAGCGCTTGCGCGAGCTCCTGCTAGGGGCCTACGAGCGGACCCGCACCGATGCTGGCTTCGACCTGAGCCATGCGTCGATGGGGCGCCGCGCGCTCGGCAATCTTTGCCTGAGCTATCTGGTGCGCGCTGGCGATACCGAGGGGCTGATCCTGGCACAGCAGCAATTTGACGCCCAGCAGAACATGACCGACGTGATCAGCGCGCTACGCCTGCTGATCGAGGCGCCGACTGCGCCATCTGCAGACACTCCAGCGGCGAATGCTGGAGCCGTAAGCCCAAGCGGGGTAGCCGGAGTTGGAGCCGAGTCGGGCAGCAATGCCGGCGAACAGGCACTCGCGGCCTTCTACCAGCGTTGGTCTGGTGAGCCCTTGGTGCTCGACAAATGGTTTGCGCTGCAGGCGCAGAGCAGCCGGAGCGATACGCTAGCGCGGGTCGAGAGTCTGCTGGCCCATCCAGATTTCTCACTCACTAACCCGAACCGCGTGCGGGCCTTGATTGGCGCCTTCGCTGCCGGCAACCCGGTGCGCTTTCATGCCGTGGATGGCACCGGCTACCGCTTCCTCGCCGACCGTATCCTCGAGCTTGATCCACTGAATCCGCAGATCGCCTCGCGCCTGGTCTACCCGATGACGCGCTGGCGCCGCTACGATGAGGGCCGACAGCAGCGACTGCGCACGCAACTTGAGCGCATCCTCGAGGTGGAAGGACTCTCGAACGATGTCTACGAGGTCGTCTCGAAGAGTCTGGACGCCGGCTGATCGAACAGGCACTCGCCGCCAGCCGGGGTAAGGTCTCTGGCCCTGGCGGCGCGGCGGAAAGGCTGGGCTTGAAGCCCACCACCCTGACCTCGCGGATCAAGCGCCATGGCATTCAGCGGCGGTGATGGGCATTCGGCGGGTCGCCGGCCAGGCAACCGAGCAACCGCTTTTGAGATCGCCTGATGCCAGAAGGTTCTCTGCTGCTGCTCGCGGCTTTCCCGCGCATCATCGCTGCAAGCGCGGCTATCATCGTCGACAGTGCGGTATGCAATCGCTGGATGCAAGCCCTGGTTGAAGGCGATCTTAATGGTGCTTGTGTGCCGGCATGGCGCTTGGATCGATGCGCCGCACCGGCAGGTTTAGCGTCTGTAAAGAGCCGTCATCGAAGCCTAAGGTGAGTTCGATTTGATCGCCTGGCGCGAGCGTTTTGGTCAGGCCGATCAGCATCACATGCAGGCCGCCGGGCGCGAGGGTGACTGTCTCGCCAGCGGGCAGTGCGATCTGCTCGACTTGACGCATGCGCATCATGCCGTCTTCCATCCGGTGCCTGTGCAATTCCACCACCTCGGCGGCATCGCTCTCGCCGGTGATCAAGGCGCGATCCTGCTCGCCTGCATTGGTCAAAGTCATGAAGGCGGCACTGTTGGGCTGGCCTGGCGGCACGGCGCGCGCATAGGCGTCTGCGATGGCGATGCCCTCGGCAAACGCCATGCTCGGCAGGGCGAGGCCCAGCGCGAGGCTGAGGGCGAGAGTGATGCTGAGTGACAGTCCAGAGATTGCTTCCCGATTTCGGAGCGACCGGTCGCGGCAACTGGCCGCGAATGATGGACAGTTTCTTGGGCTCATCAAGCACCACTGGGGCTGTGGTCGCGCCTCAGCACGAGGGGCCAAGCGGCGACCAATCGCATTCAGGGTGACAGCCATCGATTCATCTCCAAAACTCAAGTGTTGAAAGGGAGTAGGCGAGCGGTTCGGGACGCTTGATCTGGTCAGTGTCGCGATCGATCAGGTCGATCCGTTGCGCAAACTGGCCAGCTCCGCTTCGAGTGCTGCTCGGGCGGCGGCCTCGCGACGCGCCTCTGCTAAGGCCGCATCGCGCTCGCGGCTGGCTTGATCCTGTGCACGGCTAGCCGCATCGCGCTCGCGGCTAGCTTGATCACGTTGGCGGCTGGCCTCGTCACGCTCGCGCTCGGCTTGCAAGCGTGCCTGTTCGGCTTGCGCATGTGCCTGCTTCGCTTGCGCCTGCGCCTGCTCCGCTTGCGCCTGCGCCTGCTCTGCTTGTGCCTGCGCCTGCTCCGCTTGTGCCTTTTCCAGTTCCGCGCGCGTCCATTCTGGCAGCACGAAGTCGCTATAGACCGGATCGCAACGAATCGCATCCAGGTCGGGCCGGCGGATCAGGTCACTGACGCGGAATTGAAAGCCGGGCAGTATCCGCGAGCGCACCAGGCGTTCATCACCGCTGCCCTCGATCGGTAGCGGGCTGTAGACGCTACTGCCTCGGGTGCGGCCGTAGAAGGCCAGGTTGCCCTGCTCGCGGTGCAGCACGTAATACTCGGGCACGCCTGCGGCAGCATACTCGGCCTTCTTGACCACCAGGTCGCGATGGATGTAGGCCGGTTTCTCGGTCGAGAGCGCTTCGACGCAGAGGTCAAAAACGCCGTGGTAGGAGCTATCGGTCAGATCCAGCGGCACCAGGTTGCTGTCGAGCACCAGCGCCAGGTCTGGCTTGCGGATCACCGTGCCTGTTCTGAGCGCCAGCCGAAAGCCCATCTCCAGCGCCACCAGCTTGCCGATCGGCTGCAGCCGCAGGTAATGGCGCAACAGCTCCAGAAACCAGAGATAGACCTGAAAGGTCTCGAAATCCGACACCGGCTTCTCCTCTAAGCGGCCATTGTTCCACTCGTAGCTGAAGTCAGCGCTGTGGTACCAGTCCTGCCAGTACTCCTCTTCGCTGACCAGTCGGCCGTCGGCGGAGACCGGCTCGGCGTGGGCGAGCGGCTCACCTGGAATGGGCCATTGTGGCATTTGCGGCAACTCTCGAGTCGTTAAGCTTGAAGGCGATACTAGTCAACGCCTATGAGTGCCGCAAGCTCGCGTCCCGCGGGTCCAGGCGCAAGGAGTTCGATCAGGCGCGCGGCCTTGTCGAAGGTCTCGCGGTATTCCTGCTCGCAATCGGAGTCATGCACCAGGCCGCCGCCGGACCAGAAACGGACCTGTCCGGCGCTATGCACAATGGTGCGAATGGCGATATTGGTATCCATGGCGCCATCAAAGCCCAAGTAGCCGATGGCGCCGCAGTAGACGCCGCGTCGATGCGGCTCAAGCGCTTCGATGATCTGCATGGCGCGGATCTTCGGTGCGCCGGTGATCGAGCCGCCGGGAAAGCAGGCGCGCAGCAGCGAGCTGGCGTCTTCGTTCGCGCGCAGCTCACCGGTGATGGTGCTGACTAGATGGTGTACCGAGGCATAGGATTCGGTCGCGAACAGGCTTGGCACCTGGATGCTGCCAGTGCGGCAGACGCGGCCAAGATCATTGCGCAGCAGGTCGACGATCATCAGATTCTCGGCGCGATCCTTGGGGCTCTCGGCAAGCGCGCGTTTCAGCGCGGCGTCTTCGTCGGGATCGGCGCTGCGAGGGCGGGTGCCCTTGATCGGTCGCGTCTCGACGCGCCCGTCGCGCAGCGCGAGGAAGCGCTCGGGTGATGAGCTGAGGATCTGGCCAAAGGGGGTCTGCAGATAGGCCGAGAACGGCGCTGGGTTCAATTGCCGCAGGCGGCGATAGGCGCTCCAGGGGTCGCCGCTGGCGCGCGCGGCGAAGCGTTGGGCGAGATTGATCTGGTAACAATCGCCGGCGCGAATGTAGCCCTTGATGCGCGCGAAGGCGGCCGCGTACTCGGCGCGCGCGAGATTCGAGCGCAGTGGCTCGAGCGTGTGCAGTGGCTGGGGCGCCAGCAGCGGCTCGGGCGTGCGCAGTGGCGCGAGCCTGTGCAGCGGCGGGCATGCCTTCTGCGCGATCGGGCCGCGCGCGATCAGATCGGCGCTTGCGGGGCTTGATGTTGCCGCCGAGCGTGGCTCGGCCTGATCGGCGCTTGCGAAGCTCGATGTCTGTCCCAGGCGCTGCTCGGCGGCGAACGCGATGGACCGCTTCGTTGGCGTATCTGCTGGCGCATCCGTTGGCGAATCTGTTGGCAAATCTGTTGGTGTACTGGAGAGCATGCCGCGGAACTGCCGCAGCAGCCGCGGCCAGCGGGCCTGGGTCCGCGCATCCCGGCCAGCGCTGACCAGCCAGCTCCGCTGTTCGCCATGGTCGACCAGCAGCGCCCAGTCGAAGATGCCGATCGCCATCTCCGGCAGCCCCTCGGCGTCGATGGCGTGCACCGGCAGGTGCTCGAGGCGTCGCGCGAGGTCATAGCCGAACCAGCCGATGGCGCCGCCGACGAAGGGCAGACTAGCAATGGCGGGGTCGGCATGAGCCGCGGGTGGTCCGAGGGCCTCGCGGAGCAGGCTGAAGGGATCGGCGCCTGAGCGGTAGCAACCCGCCGCATCACGGACCTCGGTGATCACGCCGCGGGTGACCAGAGTCGCGCTCGGGTCGGTGACCAAGATGTCCCAGCGGCCGCCGCCGCCGCCGCAGGCCGTTGCGCTATCGAGGAACATTGCCCAGGGGCGACTGCTCAGAGGGGTGAACAGGTTGGCTGAATCGGCGCGATAGGGAAGCTCGTTGAGATAGCGCATCAGTCCGCCTTGACGCTGCCGTTGACATGATGCGCGACGCTTGCATCTGATGACAGCGAAGGCGCTAACCACCGGCAGCAAGCCGCCGGTGGTACAAGTCCGGGGACGTCTGTCTTCGTCGGTCTTGCTGGCCGTCGTTGTCTAATCGTCGCCGGTGCGCTGATAAGCGTCCGCGAGCTGCTTCTGGATATTCGCAGGCACTGGGGCGTAGTGGCTGAGCTCGATGCTGTAGGTGCCTTCGCCGCCGGTAATCGACTTCAGCCGTGATTCATAGCCTTCCAATTCGGCCAGTGGCGCCTCGCCCTCGATGACGATGCGGCCAAGGCTTTTCGACTCGCTGCCGTTGATGCGCCCGCGCCGCCCGGAGAGATCGCCGGCGAGATCGCCCATGTGGCTGTCCGGCGCGGTGATGCGGATCTTCACGATCGGCTCCAGGATCGCTGGCTTGGCCTTGAGCACGGCCTCGATGAAGGCCTTCTTGCCGGCGGTCGCAAAGGCGATGTCTTTCGAGTCGACCGGATGCGACTTGCCGTCGTAGACCGCGACGCGGACATCGTCCATCGGGTAGCCGGCGACGGCACCTTCTTCGAGCACCTGGCGCACGCCCTTTTCGATCGAGGGGATGAACTGGTTCGGGATACAGCCGCCGACAGTCTCGTCGGCGAACTCGAAGCCGCTGCCTTGCTCGCGGGGTTCGATGCGTAGATAGACCTCGCCGAACTGGCCGGCACCGCCGGTCTGCTTCTTGTGCCGATGGTGACCCTCGGCCTTGGCGGTGATGGTCTCGCGGTAGGGGATGCTTGGCGGCTTGGTCTCGACCTCGACGTGGAACTGCTCCGAGAGCCGGCGCAGCAGCACCTTCAGATGCACCTCGCCCAGGCCGCGCATCACGGTCTCGTTGGCGGCGGCATTGTGCTCGATGTGGAAGCAAGGGTCTTCGGACTCAAGCTTGTGCAGGGCATCGTTGAGCTTCTGCTCATCGCCGCGCTTGCTGACCGTGATGGCAAGGCCAAACAGCGGCACCGGGCACTCGATGCTGCGCAGATGGAAATGGTCCTCATCGTGCGAGTCGTGCAGTACGGCGTCGAAATGGATGTCGTCGACGCGCGAGACGGCGAGGATATCACCCGGCACACCCTCATCGGCCTCGATCAGCTCCTTGCCGTGCACCCGATACAGATGGGTGACCTTGAACGGCTTGCGCGCATCGCCGATAAGCAGTTGGCTGTTTGGCGTGATGCGGCCCTGATGGACGCGGAAGATGCCGATCTTGCCGCGGAAGGGGTCGTTGATGATCTTGAAGACGTGCGCGATCGCATGTTTGCTCGGGTCGGGATCGACGCTGACCGGTTTCAGGTTGGCGCCTTCGCCCTTCATGAACGGCGGCGGGTTGCCTTCGGACGGATTCGGCATCAGCCGCACCAGGATCTCCATCAACTCGGGGATGCCGGCGCCGGTCTCGGCCGAGCAGAAGCAGATCGGCACCAGATGCGCCTCGCGCAGCGCCGCCTCGAAGGGATCATGCAGCTGCTCGGGCTTGAGCTCCGAGCCCTGCTCCAGGTAGACCTCCATCAGGGCCTCATCGACCTCGACCACCTGATCGATGATCTGGCCATGGGCCTCCTCGACCGAAGAAAAATCGGTGACGTCGCCAGCCGGGTTGAAGAAGCAGTCGATGACGCGCTTGCCACCGTCCGCGGGCAGGTTGATCGGCAGGCATTCGCTGCCGAAGGTCGCGCGCAGTTGCTCGGTGAGGCCGGCCAGATCGACATCGGTGCCATCGATCCGGTTGACGATGATGATGCGACACAGATTGCGGTTGTCGGCCGCCTTCCAGGCGCGTTGGGTCAGCGGCTCGATGCCATTCTCGGCATTGACCAGGATGGCCGCGGTCTCGACCGCATTCAGCACCGACAGGGTGCGGCCGAGGAAGTCCGGATAGCCGGGGGTGTCGAGCAGATTGATGTGCTTGCCGTGAGCGGTGAAGCCGGTGATGCCGACATCGAGCGAATGCTGTAGCTCCTTCTCCATGTCGTCGTGGTCGCACACCGTGGTGCCCTTGGTCACGCTGCCGGGCTCGGCGATGGCGCCGGCGCTGGCCAGCAGGGCCTCGACCAGGGAGGTCTTGCCGGAACCGGCGTGGCCGACGAGGGCGATGTTGCGGACGTCCTCGGCGTTGTAGTCAGACATGCAGGAACCCTTTTCGCGCTTCAGTGGTTGGCAGGTAGCCGATCGCGACGGCGATGGCCGAGTTAAACAGCGGGAGTATAGCGTAACCCAGTGGTCATTTAGGATAGCTGCGGCGATTGATCGGCATGGCGCCTGCTTGATGCGTGCGATAGATCAATGCAGCCCGTACCATACAGGCTGTGCCTGCCTTGATTTGCCATCCCAGATCCTAGAGGAGAAGGCTTCGAATGTTCGATATCATCTGGATCGCGTTGGCCTTTGCGTTAGGACTCGGGGCGCGTCAAATCGGTTTGCCGCCGCTGGTCGGTTATCTTGTGGGGGGATTCTTGCTGCACGCTTTTGGTGCGCGCGAGGATGCCCTTGTCGAAGAACTGGCCCACATCGGTATTACCCTGTTGCTGTTCACCATTGGCTTGAAGCTCAAGCTCAAGAGCCTGGCGCAGCCGCATGTCTGGGGTACTGCGGTGTTGCACATGATCGCAATGCTGGCGCTGGTGGTGCCCTTACTGCTCGCGCTTGGTGGACTTGGGCTGCCGCTATTGGTGGGGGCTGATCTGGGCACCGCGGCCTTATTGACCTTCGCGCTGAGCTTCTCGAGCACGGTGTTCGCCGTCAAGGTGCTCGAGGAAAAGGGCGAGATGGGGGCGCTCTATGGCACGATTGCCATCGGTATTCTGATCATCCAGGATCTGGCGGCGGTGGTCTTCTTGGCCTTTTCGGCAGGCAAGATTCCGACCTTATGGGCAGTGTTCTTGCTGCTCCTGTTGCCGGCACGGCGGTGGCTGCACTGGCTGCTGAGTCATGCCGGGCATGGCGAGCTGCTGTTGCTGTTCGGACTGATCTTGGCGCTTGGAACCTCGGAGCTGTTCGAGTGGGTGGGCATGAAAGGCGATCTCGGGGCCATTCTGATCGGCGTGATGATCGCTAACCATCCCAAGGCGAGCGAGCTGGCGAAATCCTTGCTCGATCTCAAGGATCTGTTCTTGGTTGGTTTCTTCCTCAGCATTGGCCTGCAGGGGCTGCCGAGTCCAGTGATGATCCTGTTCGCGTTCGCGCTGCTGCTGTTGCTGCCTTACAAATGGGTGCTCTATCAGCAGCTGATGCTCTGGTTCGGACTGCGTGGGCGGACCGCCTTTCTCGGCGGCTTGACGCTGACCAACTACAGCGAATTCGGTCTCATCGTAGTCGCCGTGGGGGTCGAGAATGGCTGGCTCCATTCGCAATGGCTGGCAGTGATGGCGCTGGCACTAGCGTTCTCGTTTATCGCCGCCTCGCCGGCGGTGAGTCGCTCGCATGTCTGGTACGAGGCGTTGAGCCGTTGGCTGCGCTTGCTCGAGCGCCGGCGGCGCTTGCCGGAGGAGGCCGAGATCGATCCCGGCGACGCCAATGCTATGGTGGTCGGCATGGGGCGGATTGGCTGCGGTGCCTACGATGAGCTGGCGCATGCGCGTGGGCTGCGGCCGGTCGGGGTCGATGCCGATCCGGATACCATCAGGCGTCACCAGCAGCAGGGGCGCTATGTGGTACAGGGGAGTGCGACCGATGCGGATTTCTGGCATCGGCTACATCTCGACGATGGTCACATGCGTCTCGTGCTCTTGGCAATGCCGCGTGTCTCTGAGAATCTATTCGCGGCCGAGCATTTGCTCAAGGAGGGCTTCACCGGCACCATTGGCGCGATCGCCAAGTATCCGGACGATGAGCAAGCCCTGCGGGCGGCGGGTGTTCAGTTGGTCTTCAACCTCTACGCCGAGGCCGGTGCGGGGTTCGCCCAGCATGTGTGCGCCGGGCAACAATCAATCACAGAGTAGTTCGTAACAGGAGCAGGTTCATGGAGCCAGCCACAGACGACGATGTTGGGCTCAGTTTTCGTGAAGAGGTCGAAACGGGGGATGTCTGGGCTCGCTATGAGCCACAAGAGACTACGCCGTCACCTCTGGCGCCGGCGCAATTCCGGGGCCTTATGGAAAAGGCGGGCCTCAAGGTCAGCGATTACGCCATCGAGCCTTCAACACTCTCGACGCTGCGCGCCTGTATGCAACGAAACGAAGCCTGTGATCTGCGTCTCGGTGGCCCTGTCGATGCGCGTCTCGAGGTCTTTGTCAGCGCCAATGAGATGCTGGCTGGCGTGGTTGTTCATCCGCCTCGGGGGAAGGGGCAGGATCTGACCGCCGAAGCGCTGAATGAGGCCCTCAGGGATGCGAATATCCTGCGCGGTTTGCTTGCGGATAGCCTTGAGACCTTGACCAGCGATGCGCTCCGGCAAAAGCTCCGCGAGACCCAGATACCCGTTGGCATGATCGTCGCCTTTGGCGAGCCAGCCCAGGATGGCGTTGATGCCTGGCTAGAGCCGCTGATCGAAACCATTGTTGATCGTCGGCCGCAGGTCGACGAGGCTGGAAACGTCGATTTCCTCGAGCTTGGGGATTTTCCCCATATCGAGGTCGGCCAGGCGCTCGTGAGACATCACCCAGCGACCGAGGGTCAGCCAGGACGGACCGTGACGGGCCGATTGGTCAAGGCGCGCAACGGAAAGAACATTGTTCTCAAACCCAAGGATGACAGTGTTCAGCTAGCCCCCGGGGATGAGCATCTTTTGATCGCCGCCACCAGCGGCATGCCGGTGGTCTACAGCCAGGGCGCTTACGTTGAAAAAGTCCTGCATTTCGAGCAGGTGGGCATCGAAACCGGACATATCCGCTTCGATGGCAGTGTTCAGGTCAAGGGCAACGTTGAGCCGGGCATGAAAATCGAGGTGCAAGGCGATGTGAAAGTCGGTGGCTTGGTTGAGGCTGCGCATATCCAGGCAGGAGGTGCGATCGAAGTCAGCGGTGGCGTGATTGGCCGTCGACAATCCGATGGAGACGATCACCCCAGCACCAAAAAGTCCAGTTCAGAGGGTCAGGACGGCGCGGCAGGACCGATCGATGATGCGTATCTTAAGGCAGGCACTCAGATCAAGGCGCGCTTCGTGCAGGATGCGACGCTCGAAGCCGGTCAAGAGATCATCGTTCAGAAGCAGATCTTCCACTCCAACGTCAGGGCTGGAAGTCGGGTTCTGCTGCCAGGTCGCGGGGCCATCGTTGGCGGTGTGATTCGCGCTAAGGAGATGATCGATATCGGGGTTTCTGGCGCCATCGCCAATGTGTCGACCACATTGATCGCTGGAGAGAGCGAGGACATCAAGACGCGCATCGCCGACCTCAAGGAGGCGATCAATCAGATCGAGGGTCAGCGCAAGCAATTGACGGCGATTGTCGAGAAATTCGTCAAGCAGAAGAAACCGATCACGGCGGAGAAAAAACAAAAATTCCTTGAGGCGCGGGAAAGCCTTCATCAGCGGGAGCACGCCCACTATGACGAGTTGGCAGAGCTGAAAATCGCATTACAACAGTGCCAGTCAGCGCGAATCCGGGTCAGATTTACCTGCTATCCAGGGACCCTCATCAAACTGGCTGGCCATGAATTATCACCGCACAAGCAATTGGGGAACGTAACCTTCATCTTGCAGGATGGGGCCATTCAAACCCGCTGAGTCACGCAGGGCCTTGCCTGATCTGGCCAGGCTTGCGCTTTGAGGCTCGTCGGCAGCCTGAACGTAAACGAACTCGCGGCCCATCAGGAGCGGCATCAGCAGGAAGCTGGCTGCACTCAAGAAACCCGCAATGGTCAGCGTATCGACGATCATTTTATGTGTCCAGCCTCGAGCGAGGCAGTTGCTCTAGATGCTCCTAATATTACTAAACGCTTAATTGCCAAACAAGCGACTCGGTCACAGTTCGGCACATCAAGCTCGGCATATCGCGGCACGCGCATGCGCGCCTAAAGACAATGGCCGTACGTACAGAAGACACTTGTTGCTATCGTCCTGTCGGTTATAGTGGCAGCCGTCTGTCATGACAGGTCAAGGCCACTGATCGGGCTTATGCAGTGCCCGGCTTCTAGAGCGAGCGCACCGCATGCATCAATCGACCAACTCCAGCGCGTCTCAACCGCCACAGGCCGCTCCGCAGGGGCAGGGCAGTGCCCCAGAGGCGGCGGCTTCGATCGGCCTCTCCGGCCGCATCGCACGCACCTTTATCAACACCCCAGTGACGCCGATGCTCCTGATCGGCGCGCTCTGCATCGGCCTGCTTGGGCTGCTGTTCACACCGCGGCAGGAAGATCCGAAGATCTCGGTGCCGATGATCGATCTCTTCGTTCAGTACCCCGGTGCGTCGGCGGTGCAGGTCGAGAGCATGGTGACCCAGCCGCTCGAGCAGCTGATGATGGAGCTGACCGGCGTGCGCCATGTCTATTCCGCCACCCAACGCGGTGGTGCCGTCGTCACCGTGCGCTTCAAGGTCGGCGAGGACATGGGCCAGTCGGTGGTCAAGGTCCACGACAAGCTGCAGGCGAACATGGATCGCATGCCGCCGGATGTGCGACCGCCGTTGGTCAAGCCGGTTAGCATCGATGACGTGCCGATCGTGACCTTGACACTCTGGTCCGATGAGGTCGAGGACAGCCAACTGCGCACCCTGGGGCTGGATGTGCTGCAAGCACTCGGCTCGGTGCCCGAGACCGGCAAGGGCTTCGTCGTCGGCGGGCGCGAGGAGCAGATCCGGGTCGAGGTGATGATGGAGCGCCTGGCCGGCTATGGCATCACGCTCGATCGCATCGCCGAGACCATCCGCAGCGCCAATGCCGAGACCCAGACCGGCGCCACCGAAGGCGGCGGTACCTCGTATAAGGTCTATTCCGGGGCCTTTCTGCAGGATGCCGATGACATCGAACGGCTGGTGGTCGGCTCCCAGGGCGGCCAGCCGATCTACATCCGTGATATCGCCCGCGTGCGACCCTTGCCGCAGGAGACCGAGCAGGTCGTGACCCATCTGACCGGCCCGGCCTATCAGGGCCAGCATCCGGCGAATGGCGCGCAGGCGGTGACGCTTGCCATCGCCAAGAAAGAGGGCGCGAACGGCGTGACGGTGGCCGAGGCGGTGCTCGAGAAGCTCGCCGGTCTCGAGCAGCGGAT
>NZ_JAYESN010000012.1:0-69930 GCF_034860625.1 Lamprobacter sp. | reverse complement strand
GAGCTGTTCTCAACCCTCGGCATTGCCATCATCGCGGTGTTCATCGGCTTCCGGCTCTATCAGCTCGACCTGCCGATCCCGGACCTGATCGCGCCACCCGAGATCAGCTTCGTCACCGGCTTCTTCATCCTGCTGCTCGCGCCCGAGTTCTATGCGCCGCTGCGCAATCTCGGCACCCACTATCATGGGCGGATGGAGGCCATCGCCGCCGCCGAGCGCCTAGTCGCGGTGATGGATACCGAACTGCCGGCACCCCCAACACAGCGTTCCAGCCTGAGCGCGGACAGCCCACTGCACATCCGCTTCGAAGACGTTTCGTTCAGCTATGAGCCGGGGCGACCAGCGCTCGTTGGCGCGCAGCTCGAGATCAAACCCGGCGAGCGCGTCGCCCTGGTTGGGCCGAGTGGTGCCGGTAAGACGACGGTCGCAAACCTCTTGCTCGGCTTCATCCGGCCAGAGGCAGGTCGCATCAGCATCGATGGCGAAGACCTCAACGCCTTGGCGATCGACGACTGGCGCCGGCGGCTCGCGTGGCTGCCCCAGCAGCCACGTCTGTTCCAAGGCACCATCGCTGACAACATCCGCCTCGGCCTGCCCGATGCGAGCCTTGCCGAGGTGCGCCAAGCCGCCGAGCGCGCGCAGGCCGCCGAGTTTATCGACCGGCTGCCACGCGGCTATGAGACGCCGGTCGGCGAGCGTGGCGCTGGACTCTCCGGCGGTCAGATCCAACGCGTTGCCCTGGCGCGCGCCTTCTTGCGTGATGCGCGCTTGGTGATTCTCGACGAGGCGACGGCCAGCCTCGACCCCGCCAGTGAGGCGCTCGTGCAGCGCGCGCTCGACCAACTCGCTGAAGGCCGCTCGATGCTGGTGATCGCGCATCGACTGAGCACAGTGCGCACCGCTGATCGCATCCTGGTGATCGACGGCGGGCGGATCATCGAAGCCGGCTCACATGCCGAGCTGATCGAGCGCGATGGCCCCTATCGGCAGATGGTGCGATTGTTGGAACCGATTGCGGTATGAGCATGGCCAGCCCCAGCCCCATCGCGATCAACCCAGCAAGATGGCCGACCGCTGTGGCTGACCGCCGTAACTGACCGCCGTGGCTGATTTCGTTTTCACGCCTGAGTGGCGAGGAGAATCTCGGCATGTCTGAGCTCATCCGTCTCTGGCAGCTGTTCCAGCCCTATCGCGGCTGGATGCTAGGCGGCTTCGCCGTGGCCCTGATCACGTTGCTCGCCAACGTCGCATTGATGGCGATCTCGGGCTGGTTCATCACCGCCATGGCCGTCGCTGGCGCGGCTGGGGTGGCGATGAACTATTTCGCCCCGGCCGCCCTGATCCGCGCCAGCGCCATCGGCCGCACCGCTGGGCGCTATTTCGAGCGCCTGATCACGCACGAGGCCACGCTGCGCCAGCTCGCCGGGCTGCGGGTCTGGTTCTATCGGCATCTGGAACCGCTAGCCCCGGCGCGGCTGATGGAATACCACAGTGCCGATCTCCTGACCCGCATCCGCGCCGATATCGACGCGCTCGACAACCTTTATGTGCGCGTGTTGGTGCCCGTGCTGGTTGCCATCACGTCCGGTCTGGCGTTTTTCCTCTTCACCGCGCTCTTCGATCTGGACCTCGCGCTGCTCCTGTTGAGCGCGTTGCTGATCGCTGGCGTTGCCCTGCCCTGGGCGGGACATCGGCTCGGCAAACGGCCAGGCCGGCGCATCGTCGAGATCCAGGCTGAGCTGCGCCAGGCCGGCATCGACGGCACCCAGGGCCTGTCCGAGCTGCTGATCTATGGTGCCGCCGACAGCCAGGCTCGGCATCTGGACGCGCTCAGCCGGGCGTTGGTCGTCGAGCAGGAGCGCATGAGTCAGCTCACCGGCATCGCCCAGGCCGCGACTGGCCTCACCGCCAATCTGACCCTCTGGGGCATGCTCTGGCTCGGCATCCCGCTGGTGCATGATGGCAGCCTGGCGTCACCGCAGCTGGCGATGCTGGCGCTGTTTTCACTGGCGACCTTCGAGGCCGTCGCGCCCTTGCCGATGGCCTTCCAACAGCTCGAATCAACGCTGACCGCGGCGCGCCGGCTGTTTGCCATCGTCGATACCGAGCCGGCGGTGCCGGAGCCGACCGGCCCCGCGCCGCGACCGAAAGACAGCGGGCTGGTGATCGAAGGGCTGCGTTTTTCTTACCCCAGCAAGAGCAGCCTGAATGATCACTTCGGCACGGGATCAAGCGCGGATGCGGGCGTCGATTCCGACTCGGCCAAGGAGCGCCCAACGCTCGACGGCATCAATCTCGAGCTGCCACCGGGTCGGCGGGTCGCCATCGTCGGCGCCACTGGCTCTGGCAAGACCACGTTGTTTAACCTGCTACTGCGCTTTTGGGCACCCGAGTCCGGCTCTATCCGGCTCGGCGGGATACCGCTCGAACAGTTCCCCGGCGAAGACCTGCGCAGCCGTATCGCGCTGGTCTCGCAGCACACGCACCTGTTCGATACCAGCATCCGTGAGAACCTGCTGATCGCCGCTCCCGACGCCCCACAAGGGGTGTTGGAGCGGGCCTGCGCGACAGCCCAGATCCACGACTTCATCGCCGAACTGCCCGAGGGTTACGACACCTGGGTTGGCGAGACCGGCGTGCGGCTCTCGGGCGGCCAGGCACGGCGCATCGCCATCGCCCGCGCGCTGTTGCGTGATGCGCCGATCCTGCTCCTCGATGAGCCTACCGAGGGCCTAGACGCCGTTACCGAGCGCGCGCTGATGGATGCGGTGCAACAGCTCATGGAAGGACGCACCGTCCTGCTGATCACCCATCGGCCCGTCGCACTGGCGCAGATGGACGAGATTCTGGTGCTCGATCAGGGCCGCGTCGTCGAGCGCGGCACCCACGCCGAACTGCTGAAGGCGCCGATCTACCCGCGCCTGCTTGGATTGGATCTCGACGTTTAGCTGAATCTGGTCTTGCTTACACCCGGATTTGCGTTCAATCATCAATAGCGTTCGCGACCCGAACACGACGGTTGGCCTGCGCACCGCTTGCGGCAGCAGCACCCGATCGAACAGCCCGTCCAAGATCTGCTCCTGGCCAATCCCCAATAGCGCGATCATTGGTGATGCATTGACAACAACGCGTTTAGGCATGCCCGATAGCGTCATCATCTAGGTCTTCCTGAAACGGAGAGACACCGAGTCGAGACAGCGCCCGCATGAACTCGACACGCGTCAGGCCCGCGATCTCCGCACCACGCTCCTGCGAGATCAGCCCAAGCTCATACCATTTCGCCGCAGCGGCCATACGGAACTCCATCTGCATCTCTTGTGGGTCTTTGCGCAAGGCGGCAAAGGCGCCGTCGGGCAGATCGAATGCGATCATTGTCATCACAAATCTCCTACAAAAAGCGCTCTACGCGTCCCATACGAGCACCAACAATCCTACCTGCGCTCAGGACCAAGCGCTCAGTGATTGAATACGGCCGCGTTCCATGATGAAGCAGCAGCGCTGCAGTACGACGCCCTGCAGGGGGCATCCCATACATGGTGGCATTCCACATGGATCAGATCACGAGCCAACCGGTACCGCGTGATTGTGGCGCGATAACCAGACGCTGTTCCAGATCCGCGGAGACCGCGGCGATGGCCGAGCGGACCAGGTCTTCGCGGTTGTTATTGGCGCTGACATGGGCGATCAATAGCTGCCGAAGCGCGCGGTGCTCGAGCCGGTCGAGCAGCTCCGCAGCTTGCTGATTGCTCAGGTGGCCAAAGGCGCCACCGACACGCGCTTGCACGCTCCAGACTCGACCAGGGTCGCATTGCCGCGACTGCCGCTGCCGAGCGCGGCAAATCGCATTCAGCCGAGCTGTTCTTTCAGCAGCTTCAGAATCTGCTCAGCGGTGGCTGAGGTATCGCGCCCGCCGGCCTCATCATGGACCGTCACGCGACTCTCTTGCGCATCGCCCTGGACACGGATCTGATAGGTCTTGGCCTTATCGGGCCGATCGCCCCCATCCCAGAATGCCATCCTGGACAGTAGCCCTGTCTTCTTCTCGCGCTTGGAGGGATCGTCATAGCGGACGAAAAAGACACCAGCACTGCGATCCCGGTCTTCAACGGCGAACCCGCTCCGATCCAAGGCCAGCCCAACCTGCCGCCAGGCACGGCGGAACTCCTCTGGGATCACCAGCTCGCTGCCGGCGCCGGCGCTGACCAGCCGCGCTGTGCTCGATGCCCCGCTTCCGGCTGGTGAACCGGCAGCGGCGCGACCGCCACCCTGCGCCAGCATCCGCTGGGCATTGCTATCCGACACACCCAGGGACAACATCAGGCGCCGCAGCATCTCGGCCTCTTTGCCTGGATCGGTCGGCGCCGGCTCCCAGACCGTGGTCGAGCCCTCGCCAACGGTGTTGCGCACCAGGCGCTCTTCCATGCCGCGATGGGTCAGATAGATCTCGGAGGTTCCCGAGCGCGGCCCGGCATCGATACGCACCCGGTACTGGTCACGGGTCGAGGTGGCATAAAGCCCGCCGGCGACCCTGCGCATCATGTTGGTAACGAAGTCTTTGCGGATCTCGGCGCGATTCTCGAGCCAGTCGGTCTTCATCACGCCGACAGCCGGGTCCTGCTCCTCGAGCAGGATGCCTTGCTGACGCCAGAAGGCGACGACCTGCGGCCAGACAACCTGAGGCGAGGCATCGACCTCGAGCCAGCGCTGATCCCCAGAGCGCTTCAGCGTCACGCCCGAGACCTCCGGCAAGACCTCGCCGCTTCCGGCAACGCGCCGGCGCGCCTCTTGACCGCCGGCATAGGAGGAAAAGGTCGCCGTTCCACTCGCACCGGGGATGTCGAGCGCATCGTTGAAGCTGGCGCCGGCGAGATCCGGTGGCAGGGCAAGATTTTCATCCGCCTCACGCGCCTTCTTGTACTCGACCTGCCGATCAGGCAGATATTTCTCCATATTCATCGAGCCACAGCCGGTCAGGGTCAGCGGCAAGGTCAGCGGCAACAGCGGCCAGGCAACCAGCAGGAGCAGCGGTGTCTTCATGTTGATGGTCAAATGCCTCGAGCCGATGAGCGCGCTGATAGGGCTATTCATGGGTCTGCTGATGGGGCCGCTGATGGGTCCACTGATGAGGCCGCTGATGAGTCTGCTCATGCGCCTACTGATGGATCTCCCCATGAATGCGCCGATCACAGGACGCCCGCGTCGATCAGGGCCTGGCGCACCAGCGCATGATGCGTCTCGGAGAGCCAGGTCAGTGGAAGACGAATCCCGGTCTCGATCAGGCCCATCTCATGCAAAGCCCATTTCACCGGTATCGGGTTGGATTCGACGAATAGATTCTGATGCAGCGGATCAAGGCGCGCGTTCAGTGCGAGGGCTTGACTTCGCTGACCTGCGAGGGCCAGCTCACAGAGCTGCGCCATCTGCACTGGTGCAACATTGTTGGTGACCGAGATCACCCCATCACCGCCCTGCAGCATCAGTTCGCAACCGGTGGCGTCATCACCACTGTAGATGGCGAAGTCCGGACCGCAGCCCCTGCGCAGCTCAGGCAGGCGCGTCAGATCGCCGGTCGCATCCTTGATGCCGACAATCCGCGGGTGCTTGGCAAGCGTGGATGCCGTTGCCGGCAGTAGATCGCAGGCGGTACGACCTGGCACGTTGTAGAGGATCTGCGGGATATCAACGGCATCGGCGATGCATTGATAGTGAGCGATCAGGCCGGCCTGAGTCGGCTTGTTATAATAGGGCGTGACCAGAAGTGCAGCATCCGCGCCCGTCTCTGCTGCACACTGGGTGAGGCGGATGGCCTCGGTGGTAGAGTTCGCGCCTGTTCCCGCAATGACCGGAAGGCGTCCTGCAGCGGCCGCCACGGTGCGAGCCAGCACATCGCAGTGCTCGGCCTCGTCGAGAGTGGCTGACTCTCCGGTTGTTCCAACGGCGACGATGGCGGCGGTTCCAGCCTGCACATGCAGATCAACGAGCCGCTCTAGCGCCTCGCCGTCGACTTCGCCATCCGCGCTCATCGGCGTCACGAGCGCGACGATGCTGCCTCGTATCATTCCGTCTGGACTCCCAGCAAAATTTCAGAACGGAATGGTATCTTGGCGCGTGAAGGCTTTACAAGCGCGCAGGCGGCGCTCAATGCGCGGTTTGGCTTGAGATCATCGCTTACTGCTACACTTTGGCGCTTCTTGCCGCGAGCGCTTAGGAATCAGAGATATGGCCACGCATAAGACTTACCTCGTCATCTCTGCGGTCGGTGCCGACCATCCCGGTCTGGTCAACGACCTCTCTCGCAGCATCCTCGAGCACGGCTGCAATATCGAGGATAGCCGCATGACCGTGCTCGGCGGCGAGTTCGCCGCCATCTTATTGGTCGAGGGTAAATGGAACACCTTGGCAAAGGTCGAGAACGCGCTGCCTGAGCTGCAGCGTTCGCTCGACCTGACCATCGTCAGCAAACGCACCGGCGCCCGTGCGCAGGGCGAGGGAAAGCTCCCCTATGCAGTCGACGTGATCGCGATGGATCATCCGGGTATCGTCAACAACCTTGCCGGTTTCTTCGCCGAGCGGCGGATCAATATCGAGGATATGGCCACCACCACCTATGCCGCCGCCCATACCGGAACCCCGATGTTTGCGGTACACATGACGGTCGGTATCCCAGCCGATACCCATATTGCAACGCTCCGCGAGGAATTCATGGATTACTGCGACGGACTCAATCTGGATGCGGTTCTGGAGCCGCAAAAGGCCTAATCCCTCGGCGCGGGCGAGGCTAGACCAGTCCAGTACAGGCGGGGCCAGGCTGCGATCCAGAACGATCACCGAGATGGAGCACCGCAACAGGCTTCCAATCCAGCGGTCAGACCTGATATCTCCGCGGCGGGGCCTTCGTGCTGACGCCTTCTAGGCGCCACTACCCCGCCTGATGCAATCGCTGCTTCCCGACAACGCCGGCAGGTGCAAGCCGGGCAGCAGGTCGAGTCCACATCCAACCTTGAGGAGATGCCTTATGTCCGTTGCGATCAATGAGCCGGTTCCTGACATCGAGCTGCCCGCCACCGGCGACAAGCAGATCAAACTCAGCGATTTTCGTGGTCAGCGCCTCGTGCTCTTCTTCTATCCAAAGGCCAGCACCTCCGGCTGCACCCAGGAAGGATTGGACTTTACTGCTGCAGCGGCGGATTTCGCGGCGGCCAATACCGCGATCCTTGGCGCCTCGCGCGACGGTATCAAGGCGCAGGAGAACTTCAAGGCCAAGCAGAGCTTCACCTTTGATCTGCTGTCCGACAAGGAAGAAACCCTGTGCAAGGCTTTCGACGTCATTAAACTGAAAAAGATGTACGGCAAGGAATCGCTTGGCATCGAGCGCAGCACCTTTCTGATCGATGAGCAAGGCACAGTGATCAAAGAGTGGCGCGGCGTCAAAGTGCCCGGCCACGTCGATGAAGTGCTCGCCGCTGTTCGGGCGCTCAGCTGAGCAGGAGTGCCCCGGACCGGGTCGAGGCGGCCGTGGCGGCGCCTCTGCCTGGGTTGACGACCTGCTGCGGGCCTGGCTCATACCCCTTGTTGGAAGAACCCGTCCCTGGCCAGACCCGAGGTATCGATGATCCAGCGTGAAAGTGACCACTGCCTGTTCGTGCTCGACACCAACGTGTTGATGCACGACCCTACCGCCTTGTTCCGCTTCAAAGAACACGACATCTACCTGCCGATGATGGTGCTCGAGGAGCTCGATGCCGGAAAAAAGGGCTTGTCAGAGGTCGCCCGCAATGTTCGCCAGGTCAGCCGCTTCCTCGATCAGTTGATCAGCGACGCGGATCGGAGCGAGATCGAGGCTGGTCTGCCCATCCACCCGCTGAGCGAGTACGGTCGGGGCTTCACCGAGGCGCCGACCGGACGGCTCATCTTCCAGACCGAGCGGCTCGGCGCCAAGCTGACGAGCGCGCTGCCAGGCACCTCGGCAGATAACGATATCCTGGCGACAGCGCTGGAGCTGCAACGACGCGAACAACCGGGCGGGCGCTCGGTCGTCATCGTCTCCAAAGACATCAATCTGCGCATCAAGGCCACGGTGCTCGGGATTCCTGCCGAGGACTACTCAAACGATCAGGTCCTGGACGACGTCAACCTCCTCTACACTGGTATGGTCAGCTTGCCTGCCGACTTCTGGGAGCATAACGCCAAGGAGGTCGACGCTTGGAAAGAAGAGGGACGGACGTTTTATCGAATCAGCGGGCCGGATGTCGCGGAATGGTACGTCAACGAGTGCTTGAGCCTGGAGGGCGATGACAGCTTCGAGGCGGTGGTGCGGGAGAAGCGCAGCGAGACCGAGGCGGTCATCGAGCTCGCCGATGACTTCCGGGTGCAGCGCCATAACGTCTGGGGCATCAGGGCGCGCAACCGCGAACAAAATTTCGCGCTGAACATGCTCATGGACCCGGATCTGGATTTTGTCACGCTGCTGGGTACCGCCGGTACCGGCAAGACGCTGCTTGCCCTTGCGGCTGGATTGGCGCAAGTCCTCGACACAGGTCGCTACCGCGAGATCATCATGACCCGAGTGACAGTCCCTGTGGGGGAAGATATCGGCTTCCTGCCGGGCACCGAAGAAGAAAAGATGACGCCTTGGATGGGCGCCTTGATGGATAATCTTGAGGTGCTAACACAGACTGAAGGTGGCGATTGGGGCCGTGCGGCGACCAACGATCTGGTGCGCAACCGCATTCGCATCTCATCACTGAACTTCATGCGCGGGCGCACTTTCTTACACAAGTACATCATTCTCGATGAGGCGCAAAATCTGACCGCCAAGCAGATGAAGACCCTGATCACGCGCGCCGGGCCTGGCACCAAGATCGTTTGCCTTGGCAACATCGCACAGATCGATACGCCCTATCTCACCGAAACCACCTCAGGACTGACCTATGTTGTGGATCGTTTCAAGGACTGGGAGCACGGCGGCCACATCACCCTGCTGCGAGGCGAGCGCTCCAGGCTCGCGGACTTCGCCTCCGGCGCCCTATAACCACTAAAGACTCTCGAGAGGAACAGGGCTCATGCCTCAAACACTGCGCAACTTCCTGCTTGGCCTGGGTCTGCTGGCACTGACCACAACCGCCCTAGCCACTGATGATAAGCTCAATGTGGTCTACCACCTCAGCGACGAAGACAAGGTCTCGTTCGCACTCAATAATATCCAGAATCACATCGACGGAATCGGCGGGCCCGAGAAGATCAATATCATCCTCGTTTCGCACGGGTCTGCGGTGAATCGCTTCACGGACATCGAGGCCGTCAACAAGGTGCGAGAGAATGTCGCTAAGCTGCAGGAGCAAGGCGTGACCTTCGAGGCCTGTGCCAACACCCTCAGCGTCTTCAATCTCGAGCCCGATGAGCTGCTGCCGGGCTTCGTGCTCGCGGAGCAGGGTGGTGTCACGCGGATCGCCGAGCTGCAATCCAAAGGCTACGTCTACCTGCGTCCCTAGGCCCCATAACGGCCCGATCGTCTGATTCGGCTGCTCTCACTCCAGGCGGCTTCAACAGCCGCCACGCCCCCAAGCCCCGTTGCCCCTATTGATTCGGGCAATCGCCACGCGAGCTGGCTGACCATGAACCACACCCCCGAGATCAAGCTCGGTCCCATCATCCTGGCCCCCAGCGTCGAGCGTCGGCACGGCTGGAGCTTCTTGGTCGCCGCCTTCTTGACGATTGGCATGATGACCTTCGTCACCATCGGCCAGACCTATGTCCTCAATGAGCATCTGGGGGTCCCAGAATCCGAGCAGGGCGCGATCAGCGGCGACCTAGTGTTCTGGACCGAGATCGTCACGCTGCTGTTCTTCCTGCCCGCAGGCATCCTGATCGATCGGATCAGCCGCCGCTCGGTCTACGCGGTTGGCTTTTTGCTGCTAGCGCTGACCTATGTGCTCTACCCCTTGGCCGAGACCGTCGACGCACTCTACTACTACCGCATCCTCTATGGCCTGGGAGTGGTCGCCGTCGCTGGGGCTCTCTCGACGGTGCTCGTCGACTATCCGGCTGAGCAGTCCCGCGGCAAGCTGGTCGCGATCATTGGCGTGCTCAGCGGGCTCGGGATCGTGTTCACCAATCAGGGCTTCGGCGCCTTACCCGAACAGTTGGTCGCCGCGGGCTACGATGGCGAGGCCGCTGGGCGTATCACCCACTTCGCCGTTGCTGGCGTCTGTGTGCTCGCGGCCATTGTGGTTCGGCTCGGACTCAAGGCAGGGGTTCCGGTCGCGCGCGAACAGCGTCCGAGCGTCCGGCAACTGTTCATCAGCGGTTTCTCCGAGGCACGCAATCCGCGCGTTGCACTTGCCTACTCGGCCGCCTTCATTGCCCGTGGAGACCAGTCCGTCAACGCCACCTTCCTGATCCTTTGGGGCACACTCGCCGGCAAGGCCGCCGGCATGAGCTCTGCTGAGGCCGTCATGAATGGCACCTTGATCTTCGTCATCGCCCAGATCTCGGCGCTGGTCTGGGCACCCGTACTCGGCCCCATCCTCGACCGACTCGATCGGGCAACCGGGCTCGCCATCTGCATGGTCCTTGCCGCCATCGGCAACCTCTCACTGCTGCTGCTCGACAACCCGCTTGAGCGCATCGGCATCCTGTTCTACGTCCTGCTCGGCATCGGTCAGATCAGCGTCTTCCTTGCCGCTCAGTCGCTGATCGGCCAAGAGGCGCCTGTCACCAAGCGCGGCTCGGTGTTGGGGGCCTTTAACATCTCGGGCGCCTTCGGCATCCTCTTGATCACCCTGGCCGGAGGGCGCCTATTCGATGCGGTCGATCCGCGCGCGCCTTTTGTCGTCGTCGGCGCGATCAATATCCTGTTGTTCTTCGCCAGTCTTTATGTGCGACTGCGCAGGCCACGCCCCCCGCTCAAGCAGACTGCCGACGCAGACAGTCAAAAAGCAGCCTGTCCTGATCTCAGCGCTCCTCCCGGCTGAAGCCGTTCACGCAGGCTGCGGGCCATCGGCCGAGCACGCATCAACCGTCAGCGAGCATGAACGACTTCATCTCCAAGCCCGTGAAACGCCAAGATCTTCACACCCTGCTCGCTCAGTGGCTACCGCGCAATTGCCAACAGGCACCAACGCCAGAGCCGACGACCATCACCTTGACTGCGATACCCTCAGACAGATGAAGGCGCCTACAGCTTGCAGGCCCCCTCTGCAGGGCCCACATCAGCGTCGCCCGGCCTCGCTCTCATGAGATTCCGCATTCGATCTTCGGATAGGCGTAGACCCGCATCTCAGCCTCAGCGGTCCTGTGGCTAAAACCGCGATCCAGATCACTCTGGAAGACACACTTCCTCGTGTCCGTGGGCGATGGGCTGACGGCGTTCAGGCCTGACAAGGTGAGCACTGTGCAGCCATCCAAGATGAGAGCCCTACGCTCCTCATGCCGAGAACTCACTTGATGCCTGCAACAAGGGGCGATCCTATTGCTCGATCTCACTCAAGGATAGCCAAGGTATCGCCTTAGGGATAGCGGCCCACGCCTGGGGAGGACGCAACGTGCAGGTCCGTCCGACGCAATGCGCTCGGCAACGAGATGCTGGGGCGTTCATCGTCCGACGCCGCTTGCGCCAGGCATCGAAATGACCGCGGAAGGGTCGCGCAGCAGCAGCCTGGCGGCGGAAAGAAGTGTCCGAGGGGTTTAGGACAAGACGCTGACCAAGGGCAGATGGATCAACACAAAGCCGATACCAAAGGGCAGGCATTTGATCGTCGTCGATGAGATGGGGCGAACGATGGGGCTCGAACCCACGACCGCCTGGGCCACAACCAGGTGCTCTACCAGCTGAGCTACGTCCGCCGTTGATTCTGAGATAGCTGATCCGCCTGTGGCAAGCTGATCAGCATGAGCAAAGCTCGACTATTCGACCCCTACTGTCAAGTTTAGCCCCCTATCATGGGGCGTTTGGCGCGCCCGGCAGGACTCGAACCTGCGACCCACGGCTTAGAAGGCCGTTGCTCTATCCAGCTGAGCTACGGGCGCTCATTCCACCAGTCGCTGCCGCCTTGCGAAGCCCTGCTCGCGACTGCGGGGGCGGATCTCAAGCGACTCGACTGACGCAGCCCAAGCCGCGAGGACCGAAAAGTGGTCGGGGTAGAGGGATTCGAACCCCCGACATCCTGCTCCCAAAGCAGGCGCGCTACCAGACTGCGCTATACCCCGAAGGCGAATCTCGTGGTGGCAAGCAACTGACAGATGCTGGCACCGATACTCGCGCTAAGCCGAGTAGGGTACGCCTTGTGCGTTTTGGCGTCAATACACCAAGGATGCCCCCGCTAGACCAGTGCATCGATGCTGCGACAGCGGTTAGGATTACGTACTGGCCAACATCGGCGATCATGGGTAGGAGAACAGCGGAGATGAGTGCAGAGATTCTTGACGGCAAGGCGATTGCGGCCGAGGTGCGCGCCGAGGTGGCGTCGAAGGTGGCGGAACGCCTGCAAGCTGGAAAGCCCGCGCCTGGTTTAGCCGTCGTCCTGGTCGGCGAGCATCCAGCCTCGCAGGTCTATGTGCGCAACAAGCGCAAGGCCTGCGTCGAGATCGGTTTCCATTCTGAGCTGCATGAACTTCCTACCCGTGTTTCGCAAGACGAGCTGATCGAAGTCGTCGATGCCCTGAACGCCGATCCGGCCATCCACGGCATCCTGGTGCAGCTGCCCCTGCCGACACAGATCGACCCTGAGACCATCATCGAACGCATCCTGCCGACCAAGGATGTCGACGGCTTCCATCCTTATAATATCGGTCGGCTGTCGTTGCGCATGCCGGTGCTGCGCCCCTGTACACCCAAGGGCGTGATGACGCTGCTTGAGCGCACCGGACAAACACTGGAAGGTTTGGATGCAGTCGTGATCGGTCAGTCGAATATTGTTGGGCGGCCCATGGCTCTGGAGCTGCTCGCGGCGCGTTGCACCATCACCCTCTGTCATAGCCGGACCAAGCACCTTGCCGAGAAGGCGCGGGCGGCTGATATCCTTGTGGTGGCAATTGGCCGTGAGCGGTTCGTGCCCGGTGATTGGATTAAGCCTGGCGCCATTCTGATCGATGTTGGCATGAATCGCGATGCGAAAGGCAGGCTCTGCGGCGATGTCGATTTCAACGCCGCCCGCGAGCAAGCGAGCTGGATTACTCCGGTGCCCGGCGGGGTCGGCCCCATGACGATCGCCAGCCTGTTGGAGAATACCTTGCAGGCTGCTGACCTCGCCGACAAACGCTGAGTTTGATGGCTCAAGGCCTGCGCCACAATGCTAGCGCGACTAGACAAGGGGCCGGTAACGGCGGATCTTCGGCTGCCTTTTACCCGCGCCGCCAGCGAGTGCCGCCGGCAGCATCCTCGAGTTGAATCCCCGCCGCCTGCAGCTGATCACGAATGCGATCAGCTTCGGTAAAGTTGCGTGCTCGCCGCGCCTCGGCCCGCGCGGCAATCAGTGCCGCGATCTCGGCATCGCTCGGTCCCGATGTCCGTGCCGCCCCTTCGCCACCTAGATAGGCCTCGGGAGCTTGCTCGAGCAGGCCGAGCACGCCCGCCAGCGCGCGTAGCTCGGCGCCGAGCGCCGCCGCAGCCAGGAGGTCGGTCTCACGCAGCCGGTTGATCTCGCGCGCGACATCGAACAGCACGGCGAGTGCCTCCGGGGTATTGAAGTCATCGTCCATCGCCGCTGTAAAGCGCTCGCGCGCCTGCTCGCCCCTAGTCGCCTCTGCCGCGGGCAGCCCACGCAGCGCGGTATAGAGACGAGTCAGCGCGGCGCGGGCGCCATCAAGCTGGCTGTCGTCATAGTTGAGGGGGCTGCGGTAATGGCTGCTGAGGATGAAATAGCGCACCTCTTCAGGCTGATAGCGTTCAAGGATCTCGCGCACGGTGAAGAAGTTGCCGAGCGACTTCGACATCTTCTCATCGTTGACGCGGACGAATCCGTTGTGAATCCAGACGTTGACAAAGGGCTCCCCCGTGGCCCCCTCGGACTGGGCAATCTCATTCTCATGATGCGGAAACTGCAAATCCGCACCGCCGCCGTGGATATCGAAATGGTTACCTAAGCGGCAGGTAGACATCGCCGAGCACTCGATATGCCAGCCCGGACGACCGGTGCCCCAGGGCGCCTTCCAGGCCGGCTCGCCCGGCTTGGCAGCCTTCCAGAGCGCGAAATCAAGCGGATCACGCTTCGCATCGCCGACCTCGACCCGAGCACCAGCGCGCAGATCCTTGGGGTCCTTACCAGAGAGACGACCATAGCCAGGAAAGCTTGCGACCGCATAATAGACATCGCCATTTTCGGCGACGTAGGCATGCCCGTTCTGGATCAACCGCTCGATCATGGCGAGGATCTCGTCGATATGCGCGGTGGCCCGCGGCTCATCGTCCGGCGGCAGGACGCCCAAAGCGGCCGCATCCTCGTGCATGGCGCCGATAAAGCGCTGGGTCAGATCGCTGAATGCCTCGCCGTTCTCCGCCGCGCGCGCCAGGATTTTGTCATCGATGTCGGTGATATTGCGGATATAGGTGACCTCAAAGCCGCTGCGCATCAGCCAGCGGTAGATCACATCGAAGACCACGAGCACACGCGCATGACCGAGGTGGCAGAAGTCGTAGACGGTCATACCACAGACATACATGCGGACCTTGCCGGGCTCGATCGGCTGGAAGAGCGCCTTACGGCGGGTCAGGCTATTGTGGATGTACAACATCGGGCAAGCTCCAATCTGAGCGGAGGGGGAGACGACAAGGAGACAGATTCAGTGACGACGAACCGCCGTTCGACCCGGCATGCGACGGCGCCTGAGCAGGGCCGGGGCTTCTCAGGAGAGCCAATGGGCGAATCTAACGGCCATTTTTGATAAGCTGAGCGTCAAACCTAGGAGATACGCATGATCAAACTTCAGACCAACCACGGCGACATCCTGATCGAGCTCGATCACGACAAGGCTCCCGCCACCGCGGCCAATTTCGAGCAGTACGTGCGCGACGGCCACTATGACGGCACGCTGTTTCATCGCGTGATCGACGGCTTCATGATTCAGGGTGGCGGCATGGACGTCAACTTCGCCCAGAAACCCACCCGCGCACCGATCCAAAACGAAGCCAACAATGGCCTCAAGAACGCGGTTGGCACAGTCGCCATGGCGCGCACCAATGACCCGCATTCCGCCTCATCGCAGTTCTTCATCAACGTGGCAGACAACAGCTTCCTTGATCACCCAGGACAAGACGGCTGGGGCTATTGTGTTTTCGGCCGCGTCACCGAGGGCATGGATGTCGTCAACACCATCAAGAACAGCAAGACCGGCGGCCGTCAAGGACACCAAGACGTTCCCGTCGACGATGTGATCATCGAAAAGGCCGCGATCCTTGATTGAGTAACGGCTTGTCTTTTGGCATCCGCAGGGTCTCCGACAATCGCCGAATCAGCAGATGTCACCTCAGCAGCGCAAGCCGCCGCCCCCGCACCCTGCCGGTGCGGACCAGGTCTCGGCGGAGGCGAAGCCGACGACAGGCGAGAGACTGTTCATCTCCGACCTACATCTCTCGCCGCAGCGACCCGCACTTACCCGGCTATTCATCGAGTTTCTCGAGCAGCGCGCTCCCCGAGCCAGCGAACTATACATTCTGGGCGACCTCTTCGACGCCTGGATCGGGGATGATGACGACCCATTACCCGAGGTGCGCCTCGCATTCCAGCGCCTGACGGCACAACATAGGCGCTGTCTGGTCATGCATGGCAATCGCGACTTTCTGCTCGGCCGGCGGTTTGCCCGGACGACCGGCTGCGAACTGATCCCCGACCCCTGCCTGATCCAGCTCAGCGGCGAGCCCGTCTTACTGATGCATGGAGATGGACTCTGCACCGACGACCTGGCCTATCAGCGCTTTCGCCGGCGGGTGCGCAATCCGATCGCGCAACAACTCTTTCTCTGGTCACCCCTGAGCAAACGCCGCCGCATCGCCGCAAGCTATCGCCAGCGCAGCAAGGAGGCCATGATGGCCAAGCCCGAGGAGATCATGGATGTGAATGACAGCGCCGTCATCCGCCAGATGCGTCGCTTCAAGGTCCGGCGGCTGATCCACGGCCATACCCATCGGCCGCGGGACCATTTGATCCATCTGGATGGCCAGCCAGTCCTGCGGCAGGTGCTCTCCGACTGGCACGACGACTGCGGCGAGATTCTGGTCTATCAGGCGGGTAGTTGGCGGCGAGAGCCCTGGAGCAGGCGCCCTTAGATGAGCCCTTAGAGCAGTGCTTCGCGCCAATGCAAAACCGTTCAACGATGAGCAGTGAGCGCCAAGCAACCGGTCTCTGCATAGCGCGATCTCGGCCTGATGAGCCCCTAGCCGCTCGCGAAATCCAGCCCCAGCTTGTTGTAATGGGTCCGAATCAAGATCCAGCCGGTATAGGCGACGATCAGTGTCAAAAGCCCGAACAGATCGAACAGCGAGAGATACATCTTCAGATCCGAGAGAAAGAAGCCACCGATCAGCAATAGCGACGCGAAGGCCCCATAGAATAGGATGAAGGGCATGAAGGAGACGCCCATTGCGGACCAGACAGGATCGATCTCAACCTGACCACCATTGGCGCTTGCCCGCTCGCGGGCGCTGATCACTTGCTTACGATGCTGCGCGCTGCGCCAAAAGTAGAAAACGCCGAGCAGCAGCGCCACAAAGCCAATGTAATAGCTCACGATTAACCTCCTCCAGTAGACACCCGCATCAGACCGCCATCCTGACCGAGGGACGCCATCCGCTGACGCTCATCGAGGGTCGCAAATAGATCGAGGACCCAGATCAACTTCTCACCGACCGATTGCGGACTCTCTTGAACGGCCTGGCGCTGACTGGCACCCTGGCCAGATCCTAAAACCACCGCCCTAGACCTTTCCGGACGCGCCTTAGCCGCCGCTGCGCTGACCAAAAACTGATTCTCAGGCAGAGCCTGTTCCTCGCAGCTTCGGCCCGGGAAGGGGGTCGCCACAACCGCTCGGCTTAAGAGTGTCACCTTCCGACCCGGCGGCACAACCGCGCGCGTTGTCACGGAATCATAACCGTTGCGTGCCACCTCGCGACCAATCTCGGCATAGAGCAGACGAGCAGCGTAAATACCGGGTCGGCAGGGTACTGGCAATTTTGCGATGCCGGATTCGGCGCGCTGATAGATCTCCTCCGCCAGGTCCAGCACCCGCTTAATGACGGCGCCAACGGCATCGTTATAGGTCGGATTGGCCAACCAGGCCTCGACATCCAAGCCTTCCGCCCGCAGCCAGGCCTTGGGCAGGTAGACGCGACCATTGCGGGCATCTTCACCGACATCGCGGCAGATATTGGTCAACTGCATGGCCGTGCCGAGATCACAGGCGCGTGCCAGTACGCTCGGCGCCCGCACCCCCATGATGACGGTCATCATCGCGCCTACCGCAGCGGCGACCCTCGCTGAGTAGTCGAGTACGCCTTCAATGGTCTCGTAGGCACGTCCTTCCGCATCCCAGGCGAAACCTTCGAGCAAGGCTTCCGGCAGCGCACGCGGCACGTCAAAGCGCTCGACCGTGGCCGCAAAGGCACGATCAGAAGCTAGCGGCAACGGTCGACCCTGATACACGCGATCGAGCCGCTCACGCAGCTGCTCGAGGGCTGCTTGTTGATCCAACTGCTCGTCGATCGCATCGTCGGCGACACGGCAGAACGCATAGAGCGCCGCCGCTGGATCGCGGATCATCTTCGGCAGGAAGAAAGATGCGGCAAAGAACGACTTGGAGCCGGTACTTAGCATCTGCCGACAAGCAGCGAGATCAGCTGCTTCTGAGGTTTGGGTTTCACGCAAAAACAGAGGCATCGGGGACCACCGTATCCAGTACTCGGGCTGTCGAGATGACGCCGGGCACACCCGCCCCCGGGTGCGTACCAGCGCCGACCATGTAGAGGTGCTCGACCTCTTCGCTCTTGTTGTGCGGCCTGAACCAGGCGCTCTGCATCAGCACCGGCTCAAGGCTGAACCCCGCACCCTTGACCGAGCAGAGACGCTGCTCGAAGTCCTTAGGTGTGGTGATCAAAGACACCGCCAGCTCATCCTCAAGACCAGGCAGCAGGGTGTCGGAAAGGTAGGCCGAGATCGCGCGCCGATAGGGCTCTGCGCGCTCCGACCAGTCGATATCGGCATCCAGGTGCGGTACCGGGGCCAGCACATAGAAGGTATCGCAACCCTCGGGCGCTAGCGATGGATCGGTCGCGGTAGGCCGGTGCAGGTAGAGACTGAAATCGTCCGCCAGCACCTTGCGATCAAAGATATCCTTCAACAGACCCTTGTAGCGCGGCCCGAGCAGGATACTGTGATGCTTCACGTCTTCATAACGGCGCTTGGTGCCGAAGTACCAGACGAACAGCCCGTTCGAATAGCGCGCCTTGTCGAGCTTGCGATCGGTCCAATGCTGACGCTCGATACCCGGCAACAAATGCTTGTAGGTCCAAGCGACATCGGCATTGGAGACCACCACATCGGCGGCAATCTGCTCGCCATCCTTCAGCTTGACGCCAGTCGCCTTGCCCGCGACGACGGTGATTTCAGCGACCTCGGCCTTCAGGCGCAGCTCTCCGCCTTGTCCGCGTATCAGATCGACCAGCCCATTGATGATGGCGCCGGTGCCGCCCATGGCCGAGTGCACGCCCCAGTGGCGCTCAAGGTAGGAGATGAGCGTGTAGATCGAGGTGACAGTGAACGGATTGCCGCCAATCAGCAGCGGGTGGAACGACAGCGCCACGCGCAGCCGCTCGTTCTTCACATACTGCGAGACCATTGCATAAACGCTGCGGTAGCTGCGCAGCGCGACCATCTTAGGCACAATGCGCGCCATATCTTGCCAGTCCGTGAAGGGGACATGGCCAAGCTCGACAAAGCCGACCTTAAAGATCTCCTCGCTCGCCTTGATAAAGCGGTCATAGCCGGCAACATCCTCAGGCGCGATACGCTCCACCTGTGCGCGCATCGCATCGGCATCGCCATTGGTATCGAATACCACTCCGTCATCGAAACGGATACGATAGAAGGGGTCCATCGGGCGCAGGTCGATCTCATCCTTAAAGCTGCGGCCACACAGCTGCCAAAGCTCTTCGAGCAGAAAGGGGGCGGTGATGATGGTTGGGCCGGCGTCGAACTTGAAGCCATCGATCTCGTGCACATAGGCTCGACCACCCGGGGCATCCAATTTCTCGACTAGGGTGACCCGATAACCGCGCTTACCCAAACGGATCGCCGCAGCGAGTCCGCCGAAGCCGCTGCCGATGATCACGGCGTGAGGCTTGCGCACTGGATGCAGCGCATGCGCTGCAATGGTCCCGGCTGGGGGTGGATCGGTGGTCAAAGTGTCAACTCGCGCTGATGTCAATCATGCATGACAGTATAGCAGCCGGATTTTTCCATGTGCCAGCATCGACCATGGAATTCGTTCACGTCGATTGCCCTGTATCAAGCGAGGTACCGAGGGAGGTGTGGCGCTTGATCCACAGACCAAGGGCGGTATACCTTGCGCCCACAGTTGGTGATCGGCGGCGCCCTCATGCTGGACGCACCGCCCTGTTAAGCCATCCGGGCAAGCCCTCTTAAACGGTCAGTCGCACGCTTTACCTCAATGGTGTTTCATCTCAGGCGTCTCGCGCCAACTCAAAAAGGCGCTCATGTTGGCAAGCCTGGATCGCTACGTTGGCGCATCCCGGACCTGATCGACTTCGACTACTACGTCAGCGAGGACGAGCAACTGCTGCGCGAACACCCCTCCGCGCGCAAGCAGCTTGCCGAGCGCGACCGCCGTCTTTACAAGGAACAGATCGAGCCGGTGATCGGCGATACGGACGCGCATACCGCTCGGCATCGGAATCTAGCCCTGCGTTGGTGGCTCGAGCGGCGCCGAGGTCAGGAAGAGGCAGAGATCGCCGAGCTGCTCCCCGGACAGGCCTTCAAACGTGCGCAACGCTTTGTCGCCATGACGATGGGCCTGACGGGCTTCGCCATCGGCCTCGGCGCTGCTTCAACGCTGCTGCAATACGAAGGCGATCATCCTGTCAACGTCTCTTGGTATCTCTTTTGGCTCGTGTTGCTGCAGCTGATCCTGGTCGGCACCACGATCAGCCTCTGGTATGGCCGTCGCTCCAAGCTGGTCAAGGGCGCCACCCAGGACATCTCTTTTCTGGGCCAGGTATTGCGACCACTGTTCACCCGAGCCGCGCGCTGGGTACAAAAGCAGCGCGTCACCCATGTTCCGCCGGACCTCCAGGAGCGCGCCAAGACCAGGCAAGGCCTGCTGCAGGCCAACTTTGCACTCTACGGACCCGCGAGCTACCTGCCGGTGCTGATTCCAGCGCAGGTGTTTGGAATCGGTTTCAACATCGGCGCCATCCTGATGACCATGGCCCTGATCTGGTTCGCGGATCTCGGCTTCGGCTGGGGATCGGCGATGAACGTGAGCGCCGAGACCATTCAAGGCCTTACGCGCCTGATCGCACTGCCTTGGAGCTGGCTGCTAGGTGAAGGGGTCGGCCTGCCAACGCTGGATCAGATCGCAGGAACGCGCATCAGCCTAAAAGACCCTCTCTACGGGCTCGACGCCGGTCATCTTCGCTCTTGGCGCTGGTTCTTGGTGCTATCGGTCTTGACCTACGGCCTGCTACCGCGCATCGTCCTGCTCGGCTTCTCGAGGCTCAAGGAGCGACGGGCGCTGGCAGCCTTGCCCTTTACCCATCAGTCCGCTCAGGCGCCCTACGCGAGGATGATCACGCCGAGCCTCGAAACCAAAGTGGTGCCTGCTGGCGAGGGCCTGGAGATGCCCATTCCGGCGCCGCTCAAGCCGCTCAGCAGGCCAACCGCGGCGCCCCGACCGCCGAAGACCGAGGCGAACCCGACATCGCCTCCCAGCAAGGCCGACAGGCCCTCTGCCGAGCCATCACAAGCGCGCTCAGCACCCGGGCCTCAGCAATCCCCCTCGCCAAGCCCGCAACCAGCGCCTCAGCCGGCAGCGGATGAATCCAAGCCGACGCCCGCCTCGCCGACACGAGCACCCCAGCCGGAAGCTGAAGCTCCATCAACGCCACCTGAGCAACCGGACAGGATCAGCGATCCGACCAGCCTCGTGCCCATCGCGGCCGAGTCTGAGGCAACCCCAGAGGAGCAGGTCACTGTTGATGCCGATGCCTGCATACTCCTATTGCACATCGATGTCGCCGACCTGCTGGAGCAACAGGATCATGCTCGATTGCAGCAGCTGCTGCGCAGCCAGACCGGCTGGCGTGTCGCCGCTGCGGCGACCTTCGGGGGTGGTCGCGCGATGACCGATCAGACTGTCGACCTGATCAGCCATGCGATCTGGAGCGCGCCACCTCCCCGGATCGCCCTGATCCAGGATGGCTCGCAACCGCCGATCACGGAAAACCTCCGCTTTTTGCGCAGCATCCGCGCCGCCGCTGGCGAGCAGGCCCAGGTGTTAGTGGCGCTGATTGGCGATCCAGACGACGACGAAGATGATCCGCTGCCACCACTGAGCGATTTCGACTTTGCCGATTGGCAGCGCAAGATCGACCAGATGGGCGATCCTTATTTGCGCCTGGTCATGCTCTCGCCGCCTGATGATGATGAGGCCCCATGATAGAAGCGCAGGTTCCAACACTCGCCATCGTTGGTCATCCCAACGCCGGAAAATCGTCGGTCGTGGCGACGCTGACCGAGAACGACCGCATCGCCATCGATAAGCGCGCGGGCACCACGACGCGCTCCGACCAATATCCGGTTGATATCGATGGCAAGACGGTGATGCGATTCGTCGATACTCCCGGCTTTCAGAATCCGACCGATATCCTCGAATGGTTCCAGCGTCATCCAACTGAGATCGACCTCCCGCGCGCATTTCTTGACGCGCATGCCGACGACCGGCTTTACAGTCACGACTGCGCCCTGATGCAGCCGCTCGCCGATGGCGCCGGCATCATCCTCGTGGTCGATGGCTCCAAGCGCATCAAAGAGAAAGACCGCACCGAAATGGAGTTGCTGCGCCTCACGGGACGGCCACGCATGGCCATCCTCAACAACCTGACCAGCAACACCAAGCACATGGCGGCCTGGCAGGATGCGCTGAATAAGTCGTTCAATTCAGTACGCGAATTCAACGCGCATCGCGCCACCTATGCCGAGCGCATCGCCCTCTTGAACGCCCTCAAGGCCATCGATCAGCGCTGGGAGCCGATGCTGCATGGCACCGTGCGCGCGTTCGAGCGCGACTGGCGGCGGCGCATCGATCACAGCGTGGATAGCATCCTAGAGCTACTGCGCAAAACCTTGACCTTCAAGGTAGTCAAGATCGTCAAGGCGAATGAGCTCGGCTCGGATCGAGAGCGCGAGGCGATTCGCCAGCGCCTCACCGAGAGCCTGCAGGATGGACTGCGCAAACTCGAAAACGAGGCACAGGCCGAGATCCGGGGGCACTTCAAACACAACGTCTGGAACGTCCCACCGGGCTCTCTGCTGGTGAAAGACCTCTTCTCCGACGAGGTCGAGCGCCATCTCGGTCTCAACCGGCATCAGACGGTGCTCGCCAGTGCCGCCGCCGGCGCGGCGACCGGCGGCGCCATCGACCTTGGCGTCGGCGGTCTCTCGTTCGGCGCCGGCACCCTCATCGGCGCTGGCTTGGGTGGTGTGCTCGGGGTGCTCGGCACCTCGCAGCTGGCCAAGCTCGATATTCAACGCACGCTTGGCGTTGAGCGCTTCACGCTGGGTCCGGTCTCCAACCCACGCTTCCCGTTCATCTTGCTCGACCGCAGCATCCTCTACTGCGCACGCGCGATGAACTGGGCGCATGGCCGGCAAGCCGCCGATGAAAGCGCACCCAACCGGGTTCCGGATCAGGCCCCGAAGAAGCAACGTGGCTTCACCGAGGCCCTCGACAGCGAGGATCATAAGGCTCTAGCCAAGTTCTTTGCCGCGGCGCGCAAAGGAAAGCACTGCGCTCAGGAACAGCGCGTGAGAGAGATCCTATGCGGCCTGCTGCTGGATTTATCGACCGACAAGATTGACAGCCGCGCTAGCCTCTAAATTGGCATCTAAACCCGCCTCCACGCATGAACAGCCTCCCGCTGATCGTTCTGATCCCCTTCATCGGTGCCATGCTACCGCCCTGGGCCATGACCTCCGGCCGCCTCTGGTCGGCCTGGGTTACCGGTGGCGTTGCCCTGTCAGCACTGGCTTTGGTGGTTGTACCGGGCTTGGCCGTGATGCAGGGCGAGACGCTGATCTGGCAGCTGGACTGGTTCCCGGCGCTCGGGCTGTCGCTCGCCTTCCGGCTCGATGGCCTGGCGCTGCTGTTTGTGCTGATGATCCTCATCATCGGCCTGCTGGTGATCCTGTACGCGCGCTGGTATCTCGCGGAGCAGGACCCGATGGGCCGTTTCTACGCCTATCTGCTGCTGTTCATGGGCTCCATGCTCGGACTGGTGATGTCCGAGAACCTGATCCAATTGCTGATGTTCTGGGAGCTCACCAGCATCAGCTCCTTCCTGCTGATCAGCTATTGGCGCCAGCGTGCGGATGCCCGCCAAGGCGCGCGCATCGCGCTCGCGATCACCGGTGGCGGTGGGCTGGCCTTGCTCGGCGGCATCCTCCTGCTCGGTGAGATCGTCGGCAGCTACGACCTCAGCGCGGTGCTGGCCGCGGGCAAGAGTATCCATGCTGATCCGCTCTATGTGCCGGCACTGGTGCTGATCCTGCTCGGGGTGTTCACCAAGTCGGCCCAGTTTCCGTTCCATTTCTGGCTGCCGCATGCGATGGCGGCACCAACGCCAGTGAGTGCGTACCTACACTCGGCGACCATGGTCAAGGCCGGCGTGTTCTTGCTCGCGCGGCTGTTCCCGGCGCTCTCCGGCTCCGAGGCCTGGACCTGGATCGTCGCCCCCGTCGGCCTGCTGACGCTGCTGATCGGTGCTTATAACGCCTTTTTCAAACATGATCTCAAGGGCCTGCTGGCCTACTCGACCATCAGCCACCTCGGCCTGATCACGCTGCTGTTCGGCATTGGCACACCCTTGGCGGCGGTCGCTGGCGTGTTCCACATCATGAACCATGCGACCTTCAAGGCGTCACTGTTCATGGCCGCTGGCATCATCGACCATGAGGCTGGCACGCGCGATATGCGCCGCCTGGCTGGACTTTGGAAGTTCATGCCGCAAACCGGCCTGTTGGCGATGATTGCCGCCGCTGCGATGGCCGGCGTGCCGCTGCTGAATGGATTCTTGTCGAAAGAGATGTTCTTCGAGAAGACCGTCTACATGGCCCGCTTCGCCGAAAGCTTCTGGTTGTTGCCGGTGCTGGCGACGATTGCGGGTGCGCTGGCGGTCGCCTACTCGCTGCGCTTCATCCATGATGTCTTCTTCAACGGCACCGCAACCGACCTGCCCCGGCAACCCCACGACCCTGTGCGCTGGATGTTAGTGCCGGTCGAGGTGCTGGTCGTCATCTGCATTGCCGTTGGCATCTTTCCGGGCTTGACCTTCGGGCCACTGCTGGGCACGGCGGTCGGCGCCGTTCTCCAAGAGGCCACACCAGACTACAGCTTGAAGGTCTGGCACGGTTTTACCCCCGCACTCGGCATGAGCATGCTAGCGCTGGCCGGCGGGGCGCTGATCTACTGGATTCGCCAGCCCCTGTTCCGCTGGCACGAGCAGCTGTTCAGCAACATCGATGCACGCGCCCTGTTCGAGCGATTTGAGCGCGCCTTGCTCTGGAGCAGTCGCGCACTCGATCAGTTGATCCATCGTCGCTCACTGCAGCTCATGCTGGCGATCCTGTTCATCGCCGCGGCCATCATGCTGCTGATCGGCTTTTGGGGCATGCCAGTGCACGGCCGCACCGCCTTGACGCCACTTGATCCGGTCAGCATCGCTGCCGCCATCTGCCTCGCCGTCGGCGCTCTCGGCACAGTGATCCTGCACCGGCGGCGCTGGACTGCGCTGGTGATGCTGAGCGTGGTGGGACTGATCGTCGCGCTTGCCTTCGTCAAGTTTTCAGCGCCTGACCTGGCCTTGACCCAGCTCGCAGTCGAAATGGTCACCATCATTCTGCTCTTGTTGGCGCTGCACTTCCTGCCCAAACACACTCCTCGCGAATCCTCGCTGCCGCGTAAGCTGCGCGATCTGCTGCTGGCAACGCTCGGCGGCGGGCTCACCGCGCTACTGACCTGGGCGGTGCTGACCCGCCCTTACGACAGCATTTCCAACTGGCTACTCGAGAACAGCTTACCCGGCGGTGGTGGCACCAACGTCGTCAATGTCATCCTGGTCGACTTCCGTGGCTTCGACACCCTAGGCGAGATCACCGTACTGGCCATCGCTGCCATCGGTATCTATATGATGCTGCGCGATCTGCACCTGCCAGCGCCGCTCAGTGATTCAGCAGGCCGGCCCTGGAGCAGTGATGCCCATCCCCTCATCCTGGCCACCTTTTCGCGCCTGCTGCTGCCGCTCGCATTGATGGTCGCGGTCTTCATCTTCCTGCGGGGACACAACCTGCCGGGCGGTGGATTCATTGCCGGACTGATCATCGCGGTTGCCCTGATGATGCAGTATCTCGCCAACGGCATCGCCTGGACCAAGCCGCGCCTCTCTGGCGAGCTGCATCCGCTGATTGGTCTGGGCCTGCTCATCGCTACTGCCACTGGTCTTGGCAGCTGGTCTTTCGGCTACCCCTTCCTAACCTCGACTCACGGTCATCTGCACCTGCCCATCATCGGCGATATCGAGCTGGCCTCGGCCATGCTGTTCGATCTCGGCGTCATGATGGTGGTGATCGGCATCACCCTAGTGATTCTGATCCGGCTGGGTCGCATTGGCCTGGTGCAGCCTAAAGCCGCGCCCCCCAACCCCGACCTCAACAGCTGATGGAAGCCCTCATCTCTGGTGTCATTGGCCTGCTCACGGCTTGCGGCATCTACCTGCTCCTGCGTGCACGCACCTTTCCTGTCGTGCTTGGCATCACGCTGCTGTCTTATGCTGTGAACCTGTTCCTCTTCGTTATGGGACGCCTGAGTATTGGTGTACCGGCGATCCTCGAGCCAAACCGAACCGACTATGCTGACCCCTTGCCTCAGGCGCTGGTGTTGACCGCCATCGTGATCGGCTTTGGCATGACCGCCTTCGTCGTGGTCTTGTCACTGCGCGCACGCGCTGACCTCGGCAACGACCACGTCGACGGACACGAGCCGCCATGAGCCTGTTTGGCGAGCATCTGATCATCGCGCCCATCCTGGTGCCCTTACTCATCGGCATCCTGCTGGTGCTGTTGCGCGGCAGCGCGACGCCACTGCGCCGCACCATCAGCATGCTCGGTGTACAGTTGCTGCTGGCGGTCTCGCTTGGACTCCTGCTCCAGGTGGTGAATGGCGAGCTTCTGGTCTACCAACTGGGCAGCTGGGGCGCGCCTTACGGCATCGTGCTCGTCGCTGATCGGCTCTCGGCGGCAATGGTGACGCTGACGTCGGTGCTCGCCTTGTTCGCCATGATGCACGCCATCCAAGGCAGTGATCGGCGCGGGCGCCAGTACCACGTCCTGTTCCAATTCCTGCTCATGGGCCTGAACGGCGCCTTCCTGACCGGCGACCTGTTCAACCTATTCGTCTTCTTCGAGATCTTGCTAATCGCCTCCTACGGCATGCTCCTGCATGGCGGCGGTGCGGCTCGCAGCAAGGCCGGATTGCACTACGTTATCGTTAATCTGGTCGGCTCGAGCCTGTTCCTGTTCGCCGTCGGCACCCTCTATGGTGTGCTCGGCACCCTGAACATGGCCGATCTCTCGCTACGGGTCGCCGCGCTGGCGCCGGAGCATGTCGGCCCGGTGCGCGCCGCTGCGTTGCTCTTGTTCCTAGTCTTTGCGCTCAAGGCGGCCTTGGTGCCTCTGCACCTCTGGCTGCCGGGCGCCTATTCGGCCGCTGGGCCGGCCTCAGTCGCCCTGTTCGCCATCATGACCAAGGTCGGTGCCTATTCGATCATCCGCGTCGATAGCCTAATCTTCGGCGCCGAGGCCGGTCCGCTCGCAAACCTGGTGCAACCCTGGCTGCTGGTGCTTGGTCTGCTCACTATCCTCGTCGGCACCATCGGCGTCTTGGCCAGCCGCCACCTGGCCTTGCTAGTCGCGCATCTGGTGGTGATCTCAAGCGGTAGCATCCTGACCGCGTTTGGCCTTGGCAGCCAGGCAGCCATCAGCGCCGGACTCTATTACAGCTTCCAATCCGCTCTCGTCACCGCTGCCCTGTTCATGCTGACCGAGAACGTCGCCCGGACGCGAGGGGACTTTGCCGACCAGCTACGCGCCGGCCCGATGCTGCCAGCCGCCAACCTGCTCGGTGGCCTCTTCTTGGTGCTGGCCTTAGCGGTTGCCGGTGTGCCGCCACTCTCCGGCTTCATCGGCAAGGTCTTGATTATAAAGGCTAGTTTTGACTCACCCGCAATGGTCTGGATCATGGCCATCATCCTCAGCACCAGCCTGTTAACCCTGATGGCCTTAGCGCGCGCCGGCAGCACCCTGTTCTTCAAGACCGACACCCATGCCGGTGCCGCCACCCTGCCCAACGGGGCTCACCTGGTCCCGGTAGCCGCAGTGGCTAGCATCAGCCTGCTTTACGTCATCTTGGCCAGTCCGATCTACCGCTATACCGAAGCAGCGGCGTCTCAGCTACTGAACCCTGCGGGCTACATCGAGGCGGTCCTCGAGAGCAAGACGCTTGTTGACGGCGAGGCGGCGCCCGACGGCGAGCCGCCAGGCTCGGGCAAGCATTGATCAACCGATGAAAAAACAGCTACCACACCCGATCCTGTCGCTGATGCTGCTCGGCCTCTGGCTGTTACTGGTCAACTCGCTCAGCCCTGGGCAGATCCTCCTTGGCATACTGCTCGCTTGGCTGATCCCGCTCTATACCGCGCGCTTCTGGGTTGCTCAGATCCATATCCGACGGCCCCTGTTGCTGCTGCGACTCACCGGCACCGTGCTGGTGGATATCCTGATCGCCAACATCGCGGTCGCACGTCTCATTATTGGCCCTCAGGAGCGCATCCAGCCGGCCTTTATTCGCATGCCGCTGCGCGTACAGGGTAATGTCAGCATCAGCCTACTGGCGAATATCATCACCCTGACACCGGGAACGGTTTCAGCCTCACTCAGCCCAGACCGCAGCGAGCTCATCATCCATGCGCTGCAGGGAAACACCCCCGAAGCAACCATTGCCGAGATTCGTGAACGTTATGAGCAACCGCTGCTCGATGCACTGGAACAGACCTGATGCATGCGTGACGCTTAACCCGAGCTGGGGCGAGACCTGAGTCACCCCCCCAGCGATCAAGACACGGCATTGACGGAGACAAGGCGATGAACGAACTGGCCGAGATCGGGCCGATCCTGAACCTCGCGCTCGCGGTTGGCTTTCTCATGGTGACCGCGGCACTACTGCTGTCACTGTGGAGGCTGATCATCGGCCCGGATCAGCCCGATCGCATCCTCGCGCTAGACACCCTCTATGTGAACTCAATCGCGCTCTTGGTCCTCCTCGACATCAAGCTAGCTAGCAGCCTCTATTTCGAAGCCGCGCTGCTGATCGCCCTCTTTGGCTTTGTCGGCACCGTCGCCCTAGCCAAATTCCTGACACGCGGGGACATCATCGAGTGACTATGGAGCTTGCATCGCTGCTGATCGAGATCGTCGTCGCGCTACTGATCCTGATCGGCGCCAGCTTTACCTTGCTCGGTTCCTATGGACTGGTTCGCTTAGGCGATCTGTACGAGCGGCTACACACCCCAACCAAGGCGACCACGCTCGGTGTCGGCAGCCTCTTGATCGCATCCGGGGTCTACTTCAGTTGGCACGATCAAGGCGTCTCGCTGCATGAGGTGCTGGTCGCCCTCTTCCTCTTCATCACGGCACCGGTCAGCGCGCACCTCATTGCTAAGGCCGCGCTGCATCAACGCACCCCGAGCCGCTCTGGGCTACCGCCGGACAATCTGCTCGAAAAGCATGATGGGCATGGCACAGATCCCATCGACCAAGCAAAGCCATAAAAAAGGCCCGGCAAAGGGATGCCAGGCCGAAATGTCTCTTGGGAGAGAGACGAGGAGGACACTGAGTCGATGGGCCGCGAATGCGGCCCATCAGGGCACTAAACCCTTTAATGCATGAACAGGCCACCATTGACCGGTAGATTGGCACCGGTCACATAGCCATTAGCCTCATCGACCAAAAACGCGACTGCGCTAGCAATCTCCTCCGGTCGGCCCATGCGGCGCATCGGCACACTGGCGACGATGGCTTCGCGCACGTCGTCACGCATGGCCAAGGTCATCGCCGTCTCGACATAGCCGGGGGAAATGGTATTGACAGTGATGCCCTTTGAAGCACCTTCTTGCGCTAGTGTCATGGTGATGCCGTGCATGCCAGCCTTGGCGGCAGCATAGTTGGCCTGGCCAAATTGCCCACGCTGCCCGTTCACCGAGGAGATATTGACCACGCGCCCAAAACCGGCTTCGAGCATGTCTTCCCAGACCTGACGCGTGACGTTGAAGACGCTGTTCAGATTGACGTCGATGACGGCGCGCCACTGCGCCTCATCCATCTTCTTGAAGGTCTTGTCGCGGGTAATGCCGGCGCAGTTGATGAGCGCCGAAACCGGCCCCTGATCGGCTTTGATCGCGGCGATCATCCGCGCGCAATCCTCGAAGTCAGAGACATCGCCAGCGATGGTGTCGACCTTCAGACCTTCGCCAGCCAGATCGTTACGCCAGGCGAGGGCAGCCTCTTGCTCCGACGGGTGGTGGTTTGCAACCACACGCCAACCGTCTTGCGCAAGACGTCGGCAGATTGCTGTGCCAATGCCGCCAATGCCGCCGGTGACCAACGCCACGCGGCCAGCGGGCTGCTGGGCAGCCACTGTGTTTGAGTCAGTCATGTCAATCAGTTCCCCGTCTGCTGCGCGCCAAGAGCGGGCCCCAGGGGCGAGTCGCGAGCCCGCAGGCTCGCTCATCACCAGAGGCCCCATCTGGCAGGTCGCTCTTCAGGCCTTAGCAGCGGCCTCGACCAGGCTGCCACCCTTCCGCATCTCGGCAACGGTGGTCTCGTACCAGGCCCGATACTCGTCACGGGTCTCAGTCGCAAGCTCGAAGTTGGTCTTGGACTCAGCCATCACCTGCTCGCTGGCCTCTTTGGTCATATCGATCTGGGCCTTGTATAGATCGCTGTAGCCGCGGGCTTCAGTGGCAACGCGCATCAGTTTGGTGCCCTGCTCCATCCAACGGCCAAACAGGTCCATCTGACGAGTCGCCATGCGCTCAGCCATCTTCATGTTCAGCTCGCCTAATGCCGTCATGCGCTCGATGCTGTTGTTGGTCAGTTCGTTCAGGGTCTTCATGTTGTCATTGATGTTCATGGTGGTGCTCCGGTTTGTGCAGTGCAGCATTTGTTGCAGTGCACAATAGTCTCCGCCAGAGCCGCTGTCAAGGCACCCGAGCAGAAAAATGCTGCAGCGCAGCATTTGGGATTCTCAAATTGTGCAAAGACGAGCGGGAGGGGGCGAGGCCGATGCGCGCATCAGCGCCGAGAGGGGTGAGGCCCAGGTTCTTGAAAGGGAGCGCAGGCTAGAAGCCGATTGCAGGAAAAGCGAGACTGAGCCCTAGTCGCCCTTGGGATTGAGGTCAGGCTCGGGCTCTTGCTCTGCATGGCCGAAGCCTGCGGCGCGAAGAAACTCCTTCTGCGCATTGGCCCAGAGTTCGAGGTTGCGCTCGGTCATGCGGCCGATGAACTCGAACGGCTTGGCGCCCAGATCTTCGGCGAGATGCTGTTGTTGGCGGGCGAAGGCATCGAGCGACTGCTCGAGATAATGCGCGAACATCCCCTGCATGGTGCCGCCATAGAAGCGGATGATCTGTGCGAGCATGTTGGCGCTGAAGAGCGGCTCGCCGCCGGTCTCCTCCTCCAGCATGATCTGCAGTAGGATCGAGCGCGTCAGATCGGCGTCATTGGCGGTATCCAAGACCCGAAACGCCGTACCTTGCATGACCAGCGCACGCACGTCCGCCAGCGTAATGTAGCGGCTCAGCTCGGTGTCATAGAGCCGCCGATTCGGATATTTTTTGATGATGCGTTCGGCGGTCATCGCATGAACCTGTCAGGTCACTCACCCATCGCCTGAGTGTAGCCCAGCACGAAGACGCGCAAACTGTGTGGGATCAACGCATTGCACCCCATGCAGCAACGCTCGGGCGCGATTGATGGCGTCAGGCATCAGCAGAGCGGCCGGCGTACTGGGAAGATCCAGCGGCCGGCTCGCCGAGCCAATGCCGTGATCCGATCAGTCGCGCGCCACCGCCAAGGCCACGCCCTGACCACCACCAATGCAGAGCGTTGCCAGGCCCTTCTTCGCATCGCGCCGCTGCATCTCATGCAGCAGGGTCACCAGCACCCGCGCGCCGGAGGCGCCGATCGGATGGCCAATCGAGATGGCTCCGCCGTTGACGTTGACCTTGTCTTGGTCCCAGCCCATCTCTTGGTTGACCGAGAGCGCCTGCGCGGCGAAGGCCTCGTTGGCCTCGATCAGATCCAGATCGGCGACCGTCCAGCCAGCTTTTTCCAAGCACTTGGTCGAAGCCGGGATCGGGCCGGTACCCATGATCGCCGGGTCAACACCGGCGCTGGCGAAGGCGACGACGCGCGCCAACGGCGTCAGGCCCAGCGCCTTGGCCTTGGACTCACTCATTACCAGCACGGCAGCCGCACCGTCGTTGACGCCGGAGGCATTGCCCGCGGTGACGGTGCCCTCCTTATCGAAGGCGGGACGCAGCTTGCCCAGGGTTTCGGTGGTCGTGCCCGCGCGCGGGAACTCATCGCGGTCGAATATCACAGGGTCGCCTTTGCGCTGCGGCACCTCGACCGGCACGATCTCGTCAGCAAACCGATTGGCTGCCTGCGCGGCCTCGGTCTTCTGCTGCGAATCAGCCGCGAACTGATCCTGGAGATCGCGCGAGAGGGCATACTTCTTCGCGATGTTCTCGGCGGTGACGCCCATGTGACACTGATTGAAGGCATCCATCAGGCCATCGCTGAGCATGGTATCGACCATCTTCCAGTCGCCCATGCGCTGGCCTTGGCGCGAGCCCGGAACCACATGCGCGGACTGGCTCATGCTTTCCTGACCACCGGCGATCACCACCTCGGCCTCGCCCAGCGCCACCGCCTGCATCGCCAGATGCACCGCCTTGAGCCCGCTGCCACAGACCTTATTGATGGTCATCGCCGGCACCTTGTGCGGCAAGCCGGCGTTGAGCGTGGTCTGGCGCGCCGGGTTCTGACCAACGCCCGCTGCCAGCACTTGCCCCAAGATGACCTCGTCGACCTGCTCCGGCTCGAGTCCGGTCCTGTCCAACAGCGCCTTGACCACGGTAGCGCCAAGCGCTGTTGCGGGCAGCGAGGCGAGGCTACCGCCGAAGTTTCCGACTGGGGTGCGCACAGCGGCGACGATCACGACATTCTCTGGCATGGGATGTCCTCCTCAGGATAAGACTCAACGTAAAGATCAGGCTCGTGCGGCAAGCCCCTACCACGAGCCAAGGATCATAAAGCGTTTGTGTGTGATGCATGTGAGTCGCGCACGCCGGGACTGACTCGAGTGAGCGGTTTCGCGTCGCGCGCCGCGGAGTCTGCTGAGTCTACGGCCTTTTGTTGCAGTGCACAAATTTCCGTGCTAGCTTCGTCCACACACGATCAGAGGAGGCCCTGGCAGGGGTAAGCACCATGACACAAAACGCATTCTTCGACGACAGCTGGCTCAAGCTGCAACGTGACTATTGGGATGGACTGGCCAAGATGGGCCGACAGGCGATGGGCGTGGAGAGCAGCAGCCCAGCGAGCAACAGCGCGTCAGCGCCTTGGCTGGCGGCGATGGAGCAGTGGCGCAAGGCACTCGCTCCGGCGGCAAGCGACCCGGCGCGCGACTTCATGCAACGCTTGATGGACCAGGGTCAGGCCTACTTCAGCCTTGCCGAGCAATTCACCAAAGGCCTTAGTGACACGGGTCTCGGCCAGGGCGGCGACAGTAGCCGCGCTTGGGACTGGCTCAACCAGACCATCGAGCAGATGCAGAAAGGCTTCAGCGGCCTCGGCGCGGACCAAGACGAAAGCCTGCGCCGGATGCTCGGCTTCTGGGAGATGCCGCTCGACAACTGGCAGCGGATGATGTCATCGCTCTCGCCGATGATGCCCGGCGACCTGCTGCGCAACATGCCACACGGGATGATGCGTGGGCCGATGCAAGAAGGGCTGGAAAAGATGCTCTCGGCGCCAGGTCTTGGCTACAGCCGCGAAGAGCAGGCCCAGTATCAAGACCTGATGCGCGCCGGCATCGATTACCAGCGCGCCTTCCAGGACTACAGCAGCTTCTTCAATCAGCTCGGCATCAAGGCCCTGTACCGGCTGCGCGATCTGCTGCAGCAGAAATCCGAGGCTGGCGAGACCATCGACTCGGCGCGCGGCCTCTATGACACTTGGGTCGGCTGCTGTGAGGCGGTCTACGCCGATGAGGTCATCACGCCGGACTACTCGCGCGTGCATGGGCGCCTGATCAACGCCCAGATGGCGCTCAAGCAGCGGCTCTCGGTGATGGTCGACGAATCGCTCGGCGCCATGAACATGCCCACCCGTGGCGAGCTGCGCACCTTGCAGGATCGCTTGCAGGAGACTCGACGCGAGAACAAGCAGCTACGCCAGCAGCTTGACCAGATCCAGCGCCGGCTCGCCACCTTGCCGGCGGGCACGCCTGCCGGAAGTGAGGCGAGCACCAACGCCAGTACAGGTGGATCGACCAGCAGCGGCACGACCACCGGCGCGACGAAGAAGACCAGCGCGCGTAAGAAGACAGTGGCGAAGCCAATCACCCAATCCGATGCCAACTGATGCCGCATCCTCGACCTGCTGATCGAGGATCCAGCGCGGATCAAGACGAGGCGTGTTGCTCAGCCAGTGATTCAGCCGGCAGCTCAGCCCGGAACGCGCTGCGACGCTTGGCAACAGCCGACGCCGGCCGCAGCGCCACATCCAGCGCAACCGCCGCCAGTACGCGCTTGCGTACAGCGTCTCAGGCCTCGGCCAACGCCTCGACGAGCCTGGCGAACGAGGCCGCCGCCAAGCTCGTGAAAGCCGCGCACCCCGAACTCGCCCTTGGACTGAGACCACCCCGAGCGGGCCAGATCAACACCACTAACTTACACCCTAAGCACAACAGGGACACCGCCAAGACGGGTCCGGACCAACACTCTACAGAGGAGCGCCACCCCATGTTTCCGATCGATATCCGCCCCGACAAGCTCGGCGAGGAGATGCTCGAGTACAGCCGCAAGCTCGGCCAGGGCATGCAGAACTTGCTCGAGGCCGGCGACATCGACAGTGGCGTCAGCCCCAAGGATGCGGTTTATCGCGAAGACAAGCTGGTGCTCTATCGCTATCAGCGCCCGGCAGAGGTCGCCCAACAGGCGGTGCCGCTGCTGGTCGTCTACGCGCTGGTTAACCGTCCCTACATGACCGATATCCAGGAAGACCGCTCGACCATCAAGGGTCTGCTCGCCACCGGCCAGGATGTCTATCTAATCGACTGGGGCTATCCAGACCAAGCCGACCGCTCGCTCACCCTCGACGACTACATCAACGGCTACATTGATCGCTGCGTTGATCACATACGCCACACCCACGGCGTCGATAAGATCAACATTCTCGGCATCTGCCAGGGCGGCAGCTTCAGCCTCATGTACAGCGCGTTGCACCCGGACAAGGTCCGCAATCTAGTCACCATGGTGACCCCGGTCGACTTCAAGACCCCGGACAACATGCTGTCGAACTGGGTGCAACACGTCGATGTCGACCTCGCCGTCGACACCATGGGCAATATCCCCGGCGAGCTATTGAACTGGAGCTTCCTGTCGCTGAAGCCGTTCAGCCTCACCGGCCAGAAGTACATCAATATGGTCGACATGCTCGACAAGCCCGAGAAGGCCAAGAACTTCCTGCGCATGGAGCAATGGATCTTCGATAGTCCCGATCAGGCCGGCGAGACCTTCCGCCAGTTCATCAAGGACTTCTATCAGCAGAACGCCTTCATCAACGGCACCGCCCGCGTCGGCGAGCGCCCGGTCGATCTGAAGCAGATCCGCTGCCCGGTGCTCAACATCTATGCGCTGCAGGATCATCTGGTGCCGCCGGATGCGTCCAAGGCGCTCAATGGCCTAACCGGCAGCGAGGACTACACCGAGCTCGCCTTCCCCGGCGGCCATATCGGCATCTATGTCAGCGGCAAGGCGCAGAAAGAGGTCACGCCGGCCATCGGCGACTGGCTGAACGCGCGCTGAGGCGCTGAATCACCCCCCAACGCGACCCGAATGGAGCCCGGGTCCGGCGTGTGCTGAACGCGCCGGCCCCACTCCCACGTTCCCGATGATGCGCGCTCCATAACCCCTCTGTTTATAAGGATTGGCGCTGCCACAGAGATTCCTCTAAGTTAGGCGCCTAAGGATATCCGGCAACGGATGCGGCAGGGGGGCCGGAATCAACCAGGGGATTTCCATGCGCATCAATCAGCCAGTCACCCAGCAACGCGTTCCAGTCGCAGCGGATGCGACCATCCTCTCGACCACCGATCCCAAGGGCCGGATCACCTACATCAACGAAGAATTCGAGCAGATCAGCGGCTACAACCGCGCTGAGCTGCTCGGCCAGCCGCACAACATCATGCGCCACCCGGATATGCCGCGCCGGGCCTATCAGCAGATGTGGTCATGCCTGCTCGCGGGTCGCTCATGGATGGGCATGGTCAAGAACCGCTGCAAGAACGGCGACTATTACTGGGTCCATGCCTATGCGACCCCGATCCTCGATGAGCACGGCGAGATCGTCGAGATCCAGTCGGTCCGCCAGGCCCCGCCGAGCGAAGCAGCCGTGCAGCAGGCCGAGGCAATCTACGCCCAACTGCGCACCTCGGAGCCAAACCAGGGCGAGCTAGCACCAAGCCCAGATGCAAAAGGCGCTTTCGGTCTTCGCGAGCGATTGTTGACGCTGTTGCTGCCAGCGCCGTTGGTCGCCAGCCTTGCTGCGCTCGTTGGCCTGCCCTCCCTGCTGGTAGCAGGGCTCAGCATTATCGCCGCAGCGCTGAGTGGTTACGGTCTGCTACGCCTATGGCGTGGACTTGCAGCCACGGTGGCCGAGTCACAACAACTGATTGATGACCCACTCGCCGAGCAGGTCTACATCGATCGCAACGACGAGACCGCCCACCTGCGACTCGCCATGCTGAAACTGCGCACGGAGATGTCGGCGGTCCCCAAGCGGCTGGCCAACGTCACCGATTACTTACAGCAGGTTGGGGCTCAGGCTGGCGAGGCCGTCGCCGAGACCCGCGCCCAGGCGCAGCAGCAGACGATGGAGACGCTACAAGTTGCCTCGGCCATGGAAGAGATGGCGCAGAGCGTGCAGGAGATCGCCCGCAACGCCTCCGTCGGTGCTCAGATCAGCGAGCAAGTCCGCGAGCAGGCCGACCAGGGTATGGAGGCCGTTCGGCAGAGCGCCGAGGCCGTGCGCACCCTAGTCGAGCGCATGCGCGGCTCCTCACAGTTGACCCACCAAGTGGCTGAAGAAGCCAGGCGCATCGGCGCCGCCCTCGATCTGATCCAAGAGATCACCGAGCAGACCCATCTACTCGCCCTCAATGCCACCATCGAGGCGGCTCGCGCCGGTGAGGCTGGGCGCGGCTTCTCTGTGGTCGCCGAGGAGGTGCGCGTGCTCGCCGACCGCACCTCCGCCGCCACCGCCGAGATCAAAACCATCACGCACTCACTGCAGGAAGGAACGAGTCGCGCCGTTGCCGCCATGGACGAGAGCAGCGAGCGTGCCACGCATAGCCTGACCCTGGCCGACGAATCCCATCAGGCCCTGGAGCTGATCCGCGCCGCCGTGGCCTCGATGCAGGAGATGAGCCTGCAGATCGCCAGCGCCACCGAGGAGCAAAGCGCCACCACGGAAGAGATCAACGCCAGCATCAACAACATCGATCAGTTGGCACGCGAGGTCCAGAACTACACCGAGCAAGCTGGGTCACGGGTCAGCGAGCTTGGGGAGCTCATCGACCATGCCGCTCGGCTCGCGCGACGCTTCGCGCATCCTGGGGCCTGAGCAGGATCAAGGAACGCCAATTGGCGTTCTAAAGAACGCAAGCCGGCGTTGATTTCAGCCGAGCGGCAGCGCGGTACGCTCTAGCACCTGCCGGAGCACGAAGCTGGAATGTACCCCGGAGACGCCCTCGATACGGGTGATCTTGTGCAGCAGCAGCTCCTGGTAGGCCTCCATATCACGCACGATCACCTTGAGCTGATAATCAGCATCGCGCCCGGTGATCAGCGAGCACTCCAGCACCTCCGGCAGCGTCGAGACGATGGCATCGAAGTTGGCGAAACGCTCCGGGGTGTGTTTGTCCATCGAGATGCTGATGAAGGCGATGAGATCCAGCCCCAGCCGCTTGGCATCAAGCATCGCCCGATAACCGGCAATGATGCCGGCCTCCTCCAGCGCCCGCACCCGGCGCAGGCAAGGCGAAGGCGAGAGGCCGATGCGATCGGCCAACTCCTGATTGCTGATACGCCCTTCGGCTTGCAGAATCTCGAGGATGTGGCGGTCGTAGCGGTCGAGTGTCATGGTGGTGGACGTATTGATACAAAAACCTGGAGCAGCCATAGGTGCTGATTCGCGGGCATAGGCCCATCATCTGCCGAGGGTCTTTGCTCAATCATACCGGCCGATCCAATCGGACAAGGAGCGCGCTGCTTACCAGGCGCCTAAGACTCGATACTGCTCGCGCTTGTCGGCGAGCGCCGGATTCTCTGGCAAGCGCCGGAGCGCGGCCCTTAGGTACCCAGCCGCAGAGCCATAGTCGCGCTGCTGCTCGCAGACCTGAACCAAGCGCAACAGCACCTCCGGGGTCCGCGGCTGACCGCGGTTGAGGACTTCTAACAGGGTTCGCGCGCGCGAATAGTCGGCTTGCAGGCCAGCCAGGGAGGCCTCGCAGAGGTGGTGCTCAAGGGTGGGCAGTACCCAGTCTTGCAGAAGTGCGACGGCGTCTGATACAGGGTCGGAAACGGTGTCCGAGTCATATTCGGAGCCGGAACCGGAGCCAGAACCGGAGCCGGCTTCACTCGCCGCTGTCCCTGCTCGCCGCCAGGTTCTAGGCAGCAGCCAGCCAGCACGGGTTGGAAGGGCCGAACCTGCGACACCGGGCAGCGCCAACAGCCGGCCTGGGCACCAGTTGGCATCCACGGCAGCGCCCGTTGAATCGACTGGCATCAGTGCCGGCAATGGATCGGTCCGCCAGCGGCTCAGCCGCGCATGCGCGGCCAGCACCCGCGCCAGCGCCGGTGTGCTGCGCGCCTGCTCGGCGCTCGCGCCGAACAGCTCACGCTCCAGAGCGGTGCTATCGGTGGCGGCGAGCCTCGCCCCATCCAGCGCCGCCTCAACTGCCGGCGCGGCGGCGCCAAGCTGGCTGACCAGCTGCACCAACACGCCAGCATCCGTCAACTGTCCGGCCTCGTGACAACGTGCCGCGAGGATGCCGAGCCAGCCTGCGCACAGGTGCTCGTCGCCCGCCAGCACCGCGGCCACGGCCTCATCATGATTCGAAAGCTCAGCCCGCACATCCAGTAGACGACGGCTCAACAGCCAGTGGCTGCCGTCGGCACTTGGGTGCGTGAGTCCGATCACCAGAGCATCCAGCGCGGAGTCTCCCGCTCGGCAGGTGCCGATGCCAAAGAGGCTGCGCAGTGACTTCAACAAACCTGTCGTCATGGTCGCCCTCCGTCAGAGCCCGCCCGCGCCCTGCGCGCGGCCTGTTGCTCCCGGGCGCCTTCGATCAGTGCCTGCGTGGTCGCGTAGGCCTCCCGGCAGAGGGCGATGAAGGCCGTCTCAAGCTCCGGCCTTGGCCAGACACCTGTGCCCAGCGTCAGCGGACCCACGGCAAGCTGGTAGCCAGCCAAGGTGTCGATATACCGCTTGCGCTCGCGGACATCGATCACCACCGGCAGATGCCCGGACCGCAACGGGGGTAAGTTGGCGAGCAACCGCGCCAAGCGCCCATTGCCGTCCCAGAACGGATGGATGTGCACGAAACCCAGATGCAGCCTCGCGTAAGCGATCAGCGCCGCCTCTTCGTCCAGCGGCTCCGCCCCCAGGCGATTCAGTTCCGCGAGCCAAGTGTCCATCAACACCGGCACGTCAGCCGGCGCTGCGTATTCGATGAAGGTCTGCCGACACTCCCCGGTCACCGCATAGGTTCCGTTCGGCTCGAGCTTCCAGGCACCGATGGGCTTATAGATGTCGGTGACGATGCACGTCTGCACCGCGCGATGCAGATCGAAAAGCTGCGCTGGCGTCACCGGCCGCGCCGTCCACTCATTGAGCAGTCCGTACAGCAGCTCGATGGCGCGGGCGTGGCCGACCACCTCTTCGTGATCCTTCAGCGGCTTGCCGGAGACCGTGAGCCCCTCCTCGATGACGAACTTGGTCTCGCCGAGGGTCAGGGTGTTGCCTTCCAGCGCCGTGGAGCCATGGGTCCAGAGATCCCGAACCTGGGCCAGCAGCGAACGCTGGAGGTCTGGGTCCAGGCCGGCTAGGGGGGCGAGCTTCGGCAGAGGCGTGCTCATGTTCCGCACTGCTTGCAAGTTGCGACCGCACTCAGACGGCGCGCTCCCGCCAGTCCGTGACTTCAACCAGGCTCTGCTTGGCACGTACCTCCTCGACCACGGCCTCCAGTGCCGCAGCGACTGGGTCTTCGATCCACTCCTCGCCGCATTGATCGCAGACCAAGGCTGGGACGTGGCGCACCACCACAACCCCGAAGCCGAGCTCGGCGGTGAACGTTGTCCGACCTGGTTCGCGGTGGCCACTACAGATGGGGCATGCTGGCTTCATCTAGGTCTCCTCGTCTTCAAGTCCGGCTCGAAATGGATCTCATCCGTCCGGTAAGTGGTGATGATGAAACAGGTCTCTGATGTCAGGTCCAGCGCCGTGACCACATGCAGCGGCGGCGGACCTGGTGCATGCAGCAGCGCACTCGCGAACGGGCGATCTTCACTGTAGCTCTCGATCATCTCACCATCGCGAACGGCATCCAGCACCTCGCAGCGACTGATACCACGTTCCATCATTCGGACCAGCACATGCTTACGCCATTCGATGGTTCCGCAGTCGATGACTTGCCGAAGCTCGGCTTTAGTCCACATGTCCAATACCTGGTAGTGCTCCAAATCTGTTGGGTTAGCCAGCAAGCTTCTGATTTATAATGATTTAATATCATTCGATAACAGATCTAGAGCACTACCCATGCCCGATACCCGGCTGTCGTGCTGCGTGGCCGTCCTCAATCGGCCGATGCGCCGCACCTGATGTCGTGAGCATCGTTCAGATTTCGGGCTCGTTCAAAATCATTTTTGCGAGTCTAGACGCGAACGAAATCCACGTCGCTCAGACATGGCCTATCGACCATCGATCGATGATTGCGCAATTTATCGATAAAAAGGCAAATTATAGCTAGCTAGAGGGATTTCTGAAGCAATATAGCAAGCATCTTCGAATCCTTTTGGCGCATCCTATCAACCGTCGGCCACAAGCCGGCAGTCAGGTGATCCATCAGGACCAGCCCACAAGGCAAGGTTCAGGGTCACGCACCGGTAGCGTCGAATCGACAACCTTCGATTCAAACGCCTGATCAACCGCCGCGACCCGGCCTATAGATCGAGAACGCCGCATCGCGATCCGCCGCATCGCGATCATTGAGCCGCACGCAAGCCAGGGTCACTCATCGGTTGCAGCCAGCCACTGGTGGCTTGCGATGCGCGCCAGGCGGCAGCGACTTCTTCGCGAGTTTCGACGAGGGCTTGAAGAGCCCGAGCTGAACGGCATCGGCGATGCCGCTGAACACCAACAGTCGGTTCGGAAGGCAAGTCGACATTCCACCATTCCAGTAAGCGTCCGAGACAAGCCGAAATCCATAGCCAGACGGGAAAGGAGAGTCATCATGCCCGCCCATCACGCCAAATATCGCCCGAGCCATCCAGTCCCAATCCCGGATCGGACCTGGCCCGATCGCCACATCGAACAGGCGCCGCGCTGGGCCAGCGTCGACCTGCGCGACGGCAACCAAGCCCTGCGCGCGCCGATGAACGTTGCGCAGAAGCAGCAGCTCTGGGCTTTGTTGGTCGACATCGGCCTCAAAGAGATCGAGGTCGGCTTCCCGTCAGCCAGCCAGCCCGACTACGACTTCGTGCGCTGGCTGATTGAGGCGCGGCAGATCCCCGAGGATGTGACCATCCAGGTCTTGGTGCAGGCGCGTCAGGATCTGATCGAGCGCACCTTTGCGGCATTGGACGGGGTCCATCGGGCTATCGTCCACGTCTATAACTCCACCTCGCCGGTGCAGCGCGACTGGGTGTTCGGCGCCGATCGCGAGCGGATCAAGGCCATCGCGGTGCAGGGCGCCGAGTGGGTCCGCGATGAGGCTGCCAAGTATCCCGGCACCGACTGGACCTTCCAGTACTCGCCAGAGAGCTTCTCGCAGACCGAGCCGGACTACGCCGTCGAGGTCTGCAATGCGGTGGTCGAGGTCTGGCAGCCGACACCAGAACGTCCCTGCATCCTGAACCTGCCGGCGACCGTCGAATCCGCCAGCCCGAACATCTTTGCCGATCAGGTTGAATGGTTCTGCCGCCAGATCGAACGCCGCGACAGCCTGATCGTCTCCCTCCACACGCACAACGATCGTGGCGGTGCCGCAGCAGCCGCCGAGTTGGGCCTGCTCGCTGGTGCCGATCGCATCGAGGGCACCCTGCTTGGCAATGGCGAGCGCACCGGCAACTGTGACCTGGTGACCTTGGCGATGAACCTTTACAGCCAGGGCATCGACCCGCGCCTGGATCTGAGCAACCCTGACCGCATCATCGAGACCCTTGAGGCCTGCACCGGCATCGCCTGCCATCCGCGCCATCCCTGGATCGGCGAGCTGGTCTACACCGCCTTCTCCGGCAGCCATCAGGATGCGATCAACAAGTCGCTGAAGCATCAACATGCCGAGCACAACCGCGCGCTGCCCTGGCAGGTTGCCTATCTGCCGATCGACCCGCAGGATCTTGGTCGCAGCTATGAGGCAGTGGTTCGCGTCAACAGCCAGTCTGGTAAGGGCGGCATTGCCTTTGTGCTTGAGCGCGACCATGGCCTACAACTGCCGCGCTGGGCCCAGCTGGAGCTGGCGCCAGTGGTGCAGCACGCCAGCGAGGAGCAAGGCGGCATCATCGACTCGGCCAGCATCCGGGCGCTGTTCGAGGCTCAGTTCATCCGTGATCAGGCGCCGCACCGGCTCGGTGGCTACCGCATCAGCCGCAATGGCCATGATCAGATCGAGGCGACCATTGTCACCGCTGGTTCGGACGCGGAAGCGGTTGACGAGCAGCAAGAACGCGTACGCATCCGCGGCGAAGGCGACGGCGTCATCGCCGCCTTCGCCGACGCCTGGAGCCAGGCCTTTGCCCAGACCATCGACGTTCGAGACTACCGCGAGCACGCCATTGGCGCCGGCACTGATGCCGAGGCTGCGGCCTATGTCCAACTCGCGATCGACGGCCAGCCGGTCGCCGGCGCCGCGATCGATCGCGATACCGTCAGCGCTTCGCTGAAAGCGGTGCTCTCGGCCCTTAACCGAAGCGCTGGCATGGCCAAAAACGCCAAGATGCAGCAGGTTGCGTAGCTAGTCGTGCATTTTGGTAAGCTCGGGCAGAGGGCCTGAGCAATGCCTGTTAAGGCACGAGAGGACGACGAGATGCAAGAAGAGAGTTTGAAGGAACAAGTCAAACGCGAACTGCCAAAGTGGCTCCAAACGGACCCGGCGTTTCGTCGTGTTGTCCTCGACATCACGCGTGAGGAATTCGCTGACAAAGGCCAAACCGAAGGCCGTATCGAGGCCATGCTCGCCGAGCTCGCCCGCAACCGCGAAGAGCAAGCCCGCAAGTGGGATGAGCAGCGCGAAGAAGACAAGCGCAACTGGCGGGAGCAGCGCGAAGAAGACAAGCGCAGGTGGCAGGCACAAGAGGCGCTGTGGGCGGAGAATCGCCAAAAATGGGACGCTCAGCAGGAGAAATGGGACGCAGACCAGCAGAAATGGGACGCTCAGCAGGAGAAATGGCACGCAGACCAGCAGAAATGGGACGCTCAGCAGGAGAAATGGCACGCAGACCAGCAGAAATGGGACGCTCAGCAGGAAAAATGGGACGCAGATCAGAAAAAATGGGATGCGCAGCAGCAGAAATGGGAGGCAGATCAGGGAAAATGGGACGAGCAGAAACAGAAATGGGACGAGCAGCAGCGAAAATGGGATGAACAGCAGCGGAAATCGGAGGAGGAAACACGCGCTTGGCGAGAGCACGAGAAGGCGGTCTGGGCCGAGTTCGACCGTCTGCATGAAGAAAACCGGCAGCGCGACAAGCGGGTCGAGCGCAGCATCGGCGCACTCGGCGCGCGCTGGGGCCTGCAATCGGAGCGCGCCTTCCGCGATGCCTTGGCTGGAATCCTCGAGAACAGCTTTGGCGTCGAGGTGCTGAACGTCAACGAATACGACGACGAGGGTCTGGTCTTCGGCAGGCCCGATCAGGTCGAGCTGGACGTCATCATCAAGAACGGCCTGCTGATCATCTGCGAGCTGAAATCATCGATCGACAAAGCGGGCATGTACAGCTTCGAGCGCAAGGCGCGCTTCTACGAGAAGCGCCACGGCCGCACCGCGAGCCGCCTGATTGTCATCTCGCCGATGATTGATGCACGCGCCAAAAAGGTCGCCGAGAAGCTGGGGATTGAAACCTTCGGCGACTCGCTCGACGTCGAGACGCTCTAGCCGGCGCCTCAGAGACTGTCCAGAAAGGGCAGCCTCTCAGGCTCGTTGAGTAGCCGGTCAAGGGGGCGCCAGATGATGACAGTTCCAGCCAGCCAGGACCGGCGTGCCATTGCACAGCCTCAAGGCGCGAAGATCAGCATCACATAGGCGCCGAACAGGATCAGATGCACCACGCCTTGCAGCACGTTAGTCTCAGATCAGCTTTAGTCAGTCAACTCATCGGCCATCGACAGGTATTCGCGTCCAGACTCGAGCACGATATCGGCATCGCCCTTCTCGGAGGCGAGATGGATTTCTTCAAGCGTTGCCGCCATGCGGCTGAGCGATGCTTGGAGTTTGGCCAGCGCGTTCTCCAGGGTGTAGGTCAACTCGTGGATGTGCGCGAGATCGGCCGCCGCGATGCCGTCGTCATCGAGGTAGTCCTCAAGTGCTTCGTTGCCCTCCCTGAGGTGTTGCAAGGCCTCCTTGGCCGAGTCGGCAGTCTTGCCAGAAAAATGCGGACGGCCGTCGACGGACAATTCTTCAGCGTGGATGCTCGCCGTTGCCATCAACAGCAGCGCCAGGGTAATCGGAATCAGTCTCATGGTTTCACGCTCGACAGGTTAAAAGAGATCGGTCACTCGCCAAGAGATGAGGTTTGCGCGCCGGAACCCAATATGGTTCCAGCTCTGGCGCAGAAGATCCTCTGCGAGAAACAGCGCTCCTAAAGCGGATCGGCCGGCTGAACACTGACGCCAGGCCACGACCCCGTCATCGCACGTCTGATTGTTCCCCGTCAGACCAGCGAGGAAAGACGGCGTAGTACACTGCGGCAATGACAAAAACAGTCCCCGCGGCACGGGGCCGGAGGAAGCGAAGGTGCGGCTGCACATCCCGCTCGACACATTATGCTCACTGATCGAATTGGCTCGGGAGTTCCAAGCCAAGGAGTCGGTCGTGTTTCCGGAAGTCCCGTCAAGCCCCAGCGATGATTGGGCCATGCAGGTACTCGCCGATCACAGCGACGACTACAACGTCGCTGAATTCAGCAACATCGTCACCGAGATGTCTGAACGTCAGCGCTCTGAATTGGTGGCGCTGATGTGGGTCGGACGCGGCGATTACAGCGTCGAGGAATGGGAGCAGGCGGTGGATGACGCACTCGGTGACTTCAGCATCCGCGCCGCCGCCTATGTGCTCGCCCACCCGATGGTCTCCGATCACCTGGAAGAAGGGATGATCGCGTTCGAGTTGTCTTGCGACGAAGACTAGGGGCTGACCAGAAAATCTGGTTTCAAACTTGGTTTCGAGCAGCCTGCCCTAATACGGGTGGCGCGGCGTTACTTCGGACAATGAATCGCGTGAGATTGACGTTAAAGAAGCACCACGGCTGAACACCTGTTCGAGCAGATCCTGGCATCTTCGATCTGCACCGATCGGTGTCCATCCGTGGCGCTCATCGTTAGTCACCGGCCTCGCGGCCGGAGAACCCGACTCAGGGCTCAGGCGTCCGGCACCTCGTCCTCGGCCACCGCCTTCATGCTGAGGCGAATGCGGCCCTGCTTGTCGACCTCAAGCACCTTGACCCGGATCACATCGCCTTCCTTGAGCTTGTCGCTGACCCGCTCGACACGCTCATCGCTGATCTGGCTGATGTGCACCAGCCCATCGCGACCCGGCAGGATGGTGACGAAGGCGCCGAAGTCCATCAGCCTGGCGACCTTGCCCTCGTAGATCTTGCCGACCTCGACATCAGCGGTGATCAGGCGGATGCGCTTCTTGGCCTCCTCGCCGGCACTCTTCTGCACCGAGAAGATCTTCACCAGACCATCATCATTGATATCGATGGTGGCGCCAGTCTCTTCCGTCAGTGCGCGGATGGTCGAGCCACCCTTGCCGATGACGTCGCGAATCTTCTCCGGATGGATTTTGAATTCGATGATGCGCGGGGCATGCTCGGACATCTCGGAGCGATGGGTGTCGATGACCTTGCTCATCTCGCCGAGGATGTGCAGCCGCCCGTCCTTCGCCTGCGCCAGCGCCTGCTCCATGATCTCGCGGGTGATGCCGTCGATCTTGATGTCCATCTGCAGGGCGTTGATGCCCTCGGCTGGGCCAGCGACCTTGAAGTCCATATCGCCGAGATGGTCCTCGTCGCCCATGATGTCGGTCAGCACGGCGAACTGATCGCCCTCTTTGATCAGCCCCATCGCCACGCCCGCCACCGGCGCCTTGATCGGCACGCCCGCGTCCATCAGCGACAGGCTAGTACCGCAGACGCTAGCCATCGAGCTGGAGCCATTCGACTCGGTGATCTCGGAGACCACGCGGATCGAGTAGGGGAACTCAGCGAGGCTCGGCATCGAGGCCAGCACGCCACGCTTGGCCAAGCGGCCATGGCCGATCTCGCGTCGTTTCGGGCTGCCGACGCGACCGGTCTCACCGACACAGAAGGGCGGGAAGTTGTAATGCAGCATGAAGGGCTCGCGACGCTCGCCATCCAGGGCATCGATGATCTGCGAGTCGCGCTCGGTGCCGAGCGTGGTGATCACCATCGCCTGAGTCTCGCCGCGGGTGAACAGCGCCGAGCCGTGGGTACGTGGCAGCACGCCGGTGCGGATACTGATCGGACGCACGGTAGCGGTATCCCGACCATCGATACGCGGCTCGCCGGCGATGATGCGCCCGCGCACGATCTCCTTCTCCAGCTTCTCAACCGCGCCATAGACCAGCGGCTGCGGCCAGGGCGACTCCTCACTGGCTAGCTTGTCGAAGACCGACTTGCGGATCTCGGTCAGCGCGGCATAGCGCTCCATCTTATCCTGGATGCGATAGGCCTCGCCGAGCTGATCCGCGCAAGCCTCGGCCACCGCGGCCTTCAGCTCGGGGTCGCTCTGCACCGGCTCCCATTCGATCGGTGGCTTGTTGACCTCGGCCGCCAGTTCCTTGATGGCCTGGATCACAACCTGCATCTGCTCATGGCCATAGAGCACGGCACCCAGCATGACCTCTTCCGGCAGGCTGCGCGCCTCGGACTCGACCATCAGCACCGCGCCCTCAGTGCCGGCGACGATCAGATCGAGATCGCTATCCGGGCTCAGGCCGATCATCGCCGGATTCAGGATGTACTCGCCGTTCTTGTAGCCCACGCGCGCCGCGCCGATCGGGCCATTGAACGGCAGTCCGGCGATCGACAGTGCCGCGGAGGCGCCAATCAAGGACGGGATCTCAGGGTTGACCGCGGGATTCAAGGACTTCACCGTCGCGATCACCTGCACCTCGCGCCCAAAGCCCTTGGCGAACAAGGGGCGTACCGGTCGGTCGATCAGCCGCGAGGTGAGGATCTCGGCCTCGCTCGGGCGGCCCTCGCGACGAAAAAAGCCGCCGGGGATGCGGCCGGCGGCGTAGGTCTTTTCTTGGTAGTCGATGGTCAGCGGCAGGAAATCCTTCATCTCCGTCGCTCGCTTGTCGACCACCACGGTGACCAGCACGACGGTGTCATCGACATTGACCATGACCGCTCCATCGGCCTGGCGCGCGATCTCACCGGTCTCGAGCGTTACCGTCTGATCGCCGTATTGAAAAGTCTTGCGGATTGGGGTCACTAGGACGGTCCTCTGGGTGGTCCCCAAACGGGGATCAGGGCACGAGCGCTGGCAGCCTTCGCTGGCCGGCCCGCACCTAGCATGAAAATGAGGTGGCGTGGGCGCCTGCAAGCGCGAGCCAACGCCACCCTCGAGGTCCGGACGCGCTTATCGGCGCAGGCCAAGCTTCTGAATCAGCGCCCGGTAGCGATCCAGATCCTTGCGCTTGAGATAGTCGAGCAGCTTGCGCCGCGAGCTGACCATGCGCACCAGGCCGCGGCGCGAGTGATGATCATGCTTGTGCTCGGTAAAATGTCCGGTCAGCTGCTTGATGCGCGCGGTCAGCAGCGCAACCTGCACCTCCGGTGAGCCGGTATCGTTGGTGCCGCGAGCGTGCTCTTCGACGATCAGGCGTTTCTCTTCTGCGGTCATTGTCATTGCGAGTCTCCTATAAGGATAGCGACGCCCAGCGTGGCGTCAGTCATGGTCACCTTGGTCCCCAACAATGACCTCAGGGACAAGGCGTTAATCTGTAATGAGAATCGGATTCGGTCGCGCCCCGTCGACGCCAGAGCGTCTCGAGCGCGATTCTACGGACTCCGTCATCGGTTTGAAACTTCAGCCTTCAAACCAAGCGCTTCGGCTGCACCCGACCGTCGTCAAGGATCTCGCCGACGCCGAGGAACCGATCACTGACGTCATAGAGCCGGACCAGACCCTCGGTCGGCGCCTGTGGTACTAGTACCGGCTGCCCCTGCCCCAGATAAAAGGCACTGTTGGCGGAAAGACGCACCGCAGGGCAGTGCCCGAGGGTCGTCTCCAACGGCAAGAGCAGCGCATCGAGCGACTCCGGCCCTTGCGCCTCGGCCTGGGCCTCGAGCTCGGCCATGGTGACAAAATCGGTCTCGCCCTCGATGTAGGGCCCGACACCGGTCCGACGCAGCGCCGATACATGGCCGCCGCAGCCCAACTGCTTGCCGATATCCTCGGCCAACGTGCGCACATAGGTGCCCTTGGTGCAGTGCACATCGAGCTCGATGTCCGGCAACGCCAGCTCCAGCAGATCGAGGCGGTGGATGGTGATCTGGCGCGGCGTGCGCTCCACCTCCTTACCCTCGCGCGCGAGCTTATACAGGCGCTGACCTTCATGCTTGACCGCCGAGTACATCGGCGGCAGCTGCTCGATCTCGCCAATGAAGTGGCTGATGACCTCAAGCACCTGAGCCTCGGTGATGCCATCGACCGGCGCGGTCGCGATCACCTCACCCTCGGCATCGGCGGTCTCGGTGGTCTCACCCAAGCGCACCCGCACGCGATACCGCTTATCGGCATCGAGCAGGAAGGCCGAGAACTTGGTGGTGTACCCCAGGCAGAGCGGCAGCAGGCCAGTCGCGAGCGGGTCCAGACTCCCGGTATGTCCGGCCTTCTGCGCGTTGTACAGGCGCTTGACGCGCTGCAAGGCGTGGTTGGAGGAGATGCCGGAAGGCTTATCCAACAATAGGATGCCGTTGACCTCGCGGCCCTGTTTGCGTCGTCTTCCCATGATGTTCCAGTTAAGAGGCGGGCTCAGCAGTTAAAAGGCCGGCTCAGCGTCCGCTGTCGGAGGCATCCGCGGCCTCATCAGTGCGCTGATCATCGTCGCCGTTGATCTGAGATTCGGTCCGCGCGTGCTCGGCATCCTGGCTAACCACCTCATCGATGAGCGCGGACAGCCGCTCGCCGCGAATGACCGACTCGTCGTGGACGAACTGCAGCTGCGGCACCGTGCGCAAGCGCTCAGTGCGCGACAGTTCGTGGCGCAGAAAGCCTGCCAAGCCACCGTTCAAGAGTCGTTGCTGCTCCTCGGCGCCGTCATCGGCCGGAAAGCAGGTGAAGTAGACCTTTGCATGCGCGAGGTCGCGACTGACCCGCACCTCATGCAAGGTGATGTCGCCGAGGCGCGGGTCCTTCGCGCGCCGCAGCAGTTGGGTCAGCTCCCGCAGCAGGGCGGCGCCGATGCGCTCGCCCCGATCGAAGCCACGCTGTGGCGCCCGACTCATGGTGCTGACTGCGGCGAACGCCCAACGGATCTGAGCATCTTCATAGCTCGCGCGCCCGCTCCTTGCGCTCGAAGACCTCGATCTGATCGCCCGGCTGCACGTCATTGTAGTTCTTCACGCCAATGCCGCATTCGGTGCCGTTCTTGACCTCGCTGACGTCATCTTTGAAGCGACGCAGCGACTCCAGTGCACCCTCGTAGACGACCACATTGTCGCGCAGCACGCGGATCGGGCTGTTCCGGCGGATCACACCCTCGACCACCATACAGCCGGCGATGGCACCGAACTTCGACGAGCGGAACACATCGCGCACCTGCGCCAGGCCGATGATCTCCTCGGTCACGATCGGGCTCAGCAGGCCGGAGATGGCCTTCTTCACATCGTCGATCAGCTCGTAGATCACCGAGTAGTAGCGCAGATCCAGCCCTTGTTCCTCGATGACCCGTCGCGCGGCGGGATCGGCGCGGACGTTGAAGCCAAGCATGATCGCATTCGAGGTCACCGCCAGGTTGGCATCGGATTCAGTGATGCCACCGACGCTGGAGGCCACCACGGCCACCTTAACCTCATCGTTGCTGAGCTTGACCAGCGCATCCTTGATCGCCTCGACACTGCCCTGCACATCCGCCTTGAGGATGATATTGACGCTCTTGAGGTCGCCCTCTTTGAGCTGCGAGAACAGCTGATCCAAATTGGCGCCGCGCTGCTCGTCCATGCGCGTCTGCCGATCGCGATCGCGGCGGAACTCGGCCACCTCGCGGGCCCGCTTTTCATCGGTCACGGCGATCACATCGTCGCCGGCATTGGGCGAGCCAGACAGGCCGAGCACCTGTACAGGAATCGACGGCCCCGCAGTCTTTACCGAGCGTCCAATCTCATCGAACATTGCCCGCACGCGGCCGTATTCGGACCCACTGACGATCATGTCGCCGGTGCGCAGCGTACCTGACTGCACCAGCACCGTGGCGACGGTGCCGCGGCCCTTTTCCAAGCTCGACTCGACGATGGTGCCATGCGCGGGCCCATCGATCGGCGCCTTGAGCTCGAGCACCTCGGACTGTAGCAGTACGGCGTCTAGCAGATCATCGATGCCGTCGCCGGTCTTGGCCGAGACCTTCACCAGCATGGTCTCGCCACCCCATTCCTCGGGCACCAGCTCGTGCTGGGTCAGCTCCTGCATCACCCGATCCGGGTTCGCATCCGGCTTATCCATCTTGTTCACCGCGACCACCACCGGCACCCCGGCGGCCTTCGAGTGCTGGATGGCCTCGATCGTCTGCGGCATGACACCATCGTCAGCCGCAACCACCAGGATCACGATATCAGTCGCTTTGGCGCCGCGTGCGCGCATCGCCGAGAAGGCGGCGTGCCCGGGAGTATCCAGGAACGAGATCGTGCCCTTGTCGGTCTCGACGTGATAAGCGCCGATATGCTGAGTAATGCCGCCAGCCTCGCCTGCCGCCACCTTAGCGCGTCGGATATAGTCGAGGAGCGAGGTCTTGCCGTGGTCGACATGGCCCATAATGGTCACCACCGGTGGCCTCGGCTGCGTCTCGGCCTGGCCGACCTCTTCTTCGAGCAGCGCCATCAGCGCATCCTCGGCGTCCTCCTTCTTGGCCTCGACGGCTTTATGACCCATCTCCTCAACCACCAGCATCGCCGTGTCGCGATCGAGTGTCTGATTGATGGTCACCATCATGCCCTGCTTGAACAGCTCCTTGATGACCTGCCCAGCCTTGACCGACATGCGCGAGGCCAGCTCGCCGACCGAGATCGTCTCCGGCACCTCGACCTCGCGCACCACCGGCGCGGTTGGACGCTGGAAACCGTGCTTATCCTGGAGCTGTGGCTTGCCAGGCTTCTTTCGGCGACGCACCGATGGCCGCGTGATCACCGCCTCGTCTGAGGTCTCTTCCTCAAGTGCCGCCACCGGGTCGCGCACCTTTTGCCGCCCAGGCTCCTTGCGGGCCGCCTTGCGTTCTTTCTCAACCCGCTCACGCTCGACACGCTCTTTCTCCGAGCGTTCAGCATGCTTCTTCGCAGCCCGGCGCCGGTCTTCACGCTGTTGCTCAGTCTCGCCTTCAGACTCGACAACCGGAGCACCTGATGCTGCTATCGGCTCGCTTGGCTCAGCCGGTTGATAACGCTCGGCAGAGGCCTCCTCTTGAGCCTGCGCTTCGGCTCGGCGACGGCGCTCGGCCTCGGCCTTGGCCCGCGCCTCGGCCTCGGTCTTACGCCGCGCCTCTTCACGCTGGCGGACCTCGAGCTCCTCCTGTTCGGCAAGGCGACGCGCATCTTCTTCCGCTCGACGTGCCTCGAGCTCAGCGCGACGGCGCTGCTCATCGATCGGTGCACGCGAGCTTCCGGCTCCCTGCGCGGACTCTGGGCGCGGCTCTGTGCGCACCGTTGCCGCCGGCATCGCTGGCTCCGTGTTTCGCTTGCCAAAACTGCGCTTACGACGGACCTCGACATTGACCGACTTGCCGGTCCGGGCCGCAACACTGCGCGACGCCGGAGCACCGCGCGTTGGTGCAGGCCGCGACGGTCGCTGTTGCGTACGCGTATCAGCCGCTGGCGGACGTCGCCGCACGCTCGCCACCTCAGCGACCGATTCCTCGGCCGGCTCCTCTTTCTTGGTATGGCTGCGCCGCAAATGCTGCAGCAGCTGGATCTTTTCACTCTCTGTAATGGTCGCATCCTCGGCCTGTGCCGAGATGCCCGCCTCTTGGAGCTGTGCAAGCAGCCGCTCCACAGGGATCCCGACCGTCGTCGCGAGTTGCTTGACCGTGACTTCAGTACTCATTCGCACCTCCGATGACTAGTCGTTCTCCGAGCCGGCGAACATGGGCTCGCGGGCCGCCATGATGAGGCTGGCCGCGTGCTCCGGGTCCATGCCGTCGAGCTCCAACAGCTCGTCTACTGACTGATCTGCGAGATCAGCCACACTGATGATGCCGCGTCGAGCCAACCGATGGGCCAAAGACGGCTCCATCATCGGCATGGCGAGCAGATCATCGCCCGGCACCGCGTCCGGGTCTTCGTCACTGGCGACGGCTTGGCTCGACACCACATCCGATGCACGTTGCCGCAGCAGCCCAACCAGCTCTTCATCAAAATCCGCGATCGCCAGCAGCTCCGATTCCGGCACATAGGCGATCTCTTCGATCGTTGTGAAGCCTTCTTCGGCTAACACCGCAGCGACGTTCTCGTCGACGCGCAGATCGGACATAAAGCGTTCGATCAAACGGCGTCCTTCCTCTTCGCTTTTCGCGGCCGCGGCCTCTTCGCTCATCACATTCAGCTCCCAACCGGTGAGCTGACTGGCCAGGCGTACATTCTGACCACCCTTGCCGATGGCCTGTGACAGGTTCTCTTCCTTAACCGCTACATCCATGCTGCGTGCGTCCTCATCGATGATGATCGAGACGACGTCGGCCGGCAGCATGGCGTTGATCACGAATTGCGCTGGATTCTCGTCCCAGGGGATGATGTCGACGCGTTCGCCAAACAGTTCATTCGAGACCGCCTGCACCCGCGAGCCACGCATACCAACGCAGGCGCCGACCGGATCGATGCGCGGATCATTGGTCCGCACCGCGATCTTGGCGCGGGTGCCCGGATCGCGAGCCGCACCCACGATCTCGATCACGCCCTCCCCGACCTCTGGCACCTCGAGCTTAAACAGCTCGATCAGCAATTTCGGCGAGGTCCGGCTGACGAACAACTGCGGACCCTTGAGCTCGGCCGCCACCTCGTAGAGCAGCCCGCGCAACCGGTCGCCGGGTCGGGCGGTCTCTTTGGGAATCACTTGATCGCGTGGCACTAAAGCCTCGGCATTGTTGCCAAGATCGATCACGATGGTGCCGCGCTCAGCCTTTTTGACGATACCGGTGATCAACTCACCCTCGCGGCTCTTGAACATCTCGACGATCTTTGCACGCTCGGCCTCGCGCACCTTCTGCACGATGACCTGCTTCGCGGTTTGCGCAGCAATGCGACCGAACAGGACCGACTCGATCTGCTCTTCGATGAAGCCGCCAAGATCGAGCGCGGGGTCCAACTCCTTGGCCGCCGAGATCGTCATCTGCCGCTCTGACGCCTCCAGCGGCTCGCCATCCTGATCCTCGACCACCTCCCAGCGGCGGAAGGTCTCGTAATCGCCCGTGCCGCGATCGATCGACACCCGCACGTCGATATCGCCGCCGTGTTTCTTGCGCGTCGCCGAGGCGAGCGCGGCCTCGATCGCCTCGAAGATGATCTCCTTCGAGACATCCTTCTCGTTTGAGACGGCATCGACGACCATCAATATTTCTTTGTTCATCGGCCCCTACCCTGATGTCGGTCGCTCTCGGCCCCGTCCGGCATCCGGTTCGTCAGCGAGCGGACAGTGAAAAGTTGAATTCGGGCACAACACGGGCGCTCTCAATCTGCTCAACCGGCAGTTGCACCCGGCGCAGTGCTTTGCCCTCATCGAGGTTCAGCTCTAGGATTTGACCGTCTTCGCTGACCCCGAGCACCTCGCCCTCAAAATTGCGCCGCCCGTCGAGTTTCTGCTCGAGCCGCACGCGGATGCGGTTGCCGCGATGGCGCTCGATCTGCTCGATCGTGAACAATGGCCGATCAAGCCCCGGCGAGGACACCTCGAGATCGTAGTGCCCGCTGATCGGGTCCTCGACATCGAGGACGCTACTGAGCTGCCGACTCACCGCCTCGCAGTCGTCGATCCCAATGCCATTGGCATGATCGATGTAGACTCGCAAGACCGCCTGCGCGCTGCCCGCCGAGGCGTGCTCGATACCAAGCGCCTCATACCCCATCGACTCGACGACAGAAGTCACCAAGCTTGTCAATCGGTCGTTCACCCGTCGCATCAAAACATCAGCACCACTGATATGAACTCATTCATCGCCCCGCACCTGAGCCGCCGAGCACCAGCTGCTTGTTCAGGCTTGACTGGAAAGCGTGGCGAGCGTCATGGTCCCGGCATCACCGGAGCCAGACGGAATACCGGAACAAAAAAGAGGGCCATTGGCCCCCTTGTTCGGAGCAGCACCCCGCAAGCCTCTGCCGGAAGCAGCCTCGCCTGGGTCTGCAGCGGATCGCGGATGAAAAAAAACCCCGATACCGGGGCCATCTCGCCTGGGGTTCATGAGCAGGACGTTTCCAGCTCCACCCTTTGTATCTCAGCCTACGAATGATAGCCCTATCGTGAGCGAAACGCAAAACCAGAAGCTGCGGGGCCACTCGGTCCACCCCCTGAGCAGTGGCTCAAGCGACGCTGGCCTCCGGGCGCTAACAGCTCAGGCGCGGTCTCAGACCAACGCCCTGCTCGGCTCGATACCGGGCGCCCAGATCGAGGTTCGCTTCGATCTGCGCGGCAAGACCGCCGGCCAGGTGCGCATTCGCGCTCGCGGTGAGTATCTGATCCGGTACAACCTTGAGCTGCTCGAGCGCGGCGGGGCCGACTTTATCCAGCACACCGTACCGCACGAGGTTGCCCACGTACTCGCCTATCACCGCTACGGTCAGAACATCCGGCCGCACGGTCCCGAATGGCAGCGCATCATGCGCCAGCTCGGTGCCGAGCCAAGGCGTTGCCATGATTACGACGTCAGTGGGCTCAACGCCCGCAAGCTGACCTATTTTCGTTACCACTGCGGCTGTATGGAGCACCAGCTCTCGAGCATCCGCCACAACAAGGTCGCAAAGGGACAACGCTATCTCTGCAAGCGTTGCGGCGAGCCGCTACAACCTGGACGCCGCCCTGGCGCCTGAACGTCACAGGCTGATTTCCACAACCGACAGCGCGCCGATATAGCGCGTCCTGACATGGCGCGTCGTCTCCCTAGAGGATGAGGCGCTTGTTTCAGGGTTGCACCTCAAGCTTTTCATCTCAAGTGAGACGAGGAACGCTGGCTCAGCAGGCAGTTTGTTCCACGATCGCCTTGACCCAGCGCTCCATGGCCTCATTCGCTGGCGGCATCGGTGCCTCGAGGAAGGTCACCGTGAAGCGGTCGCCTTGATCGACAACCCCGATCGAGCGCGGCCGCACCGCCATCACATGCGGATCGGGCAGCTTGGTGCCAAAGCAGAATAGGATGTGCTTCGCGGACTCGATACCCTCAGCGATCTGTCCGTTCGGGAGTGACTGCGTGTGCGCCATGTGATCGAACTCGCCGATATAGCTCGCAATATCGTGCTGATCAATACAGTCTTTGAGATAGGCGATGATCGAGTCCGAGTCGGCAAACCGAGTCTCGTCTTTGCTGACCTCGAGCGTATAGATGGGGTACTTCTCTTGTAGCAGGGTTTGTTTCATCACTCATCTCCCATTGGGTCATTAAAAAGCGACAGAGGCGTCAGAGCAGAAAAGACGCCGGAGGCAAAGCACCTCATCATTTCAACAAGACCGACCAATCCCCGGGGTCAGTACGATGGCATCAATCACCGCTGCAGCCTAAGCAGTCCGCGGATGACGGCCGATTAAAGGCTCGCGAACGGCCGACTCAGATCATGATCTGAGGTCCAGCATGATCCGGTTAATGCCCAGGCACACAGATGCCGTGACGGATAACGGCATATAGCGTTCTAAACAGCAAGAAGATCACCACCAGGGTCAGGATCGTGAGCAGACCAGCGCCGATCCAACGATAGACGTCACTCTGACCTTGCTCGAACATCAGCATGCTCGCGATACTGATTGCCGCGAGCGGGAAGGTGTAGGCCCACCAAGACAGGAAGAACTTCAGCCGCGCAAAATAGCGTGCCTGCGCAAACAGCAACAGCGTCAAGAACAAGGCGCTGAAGTAGAGCACCATCGCAATCGGATCGAGCTCGCCAACCAAGCGTATGTAGGCGATAAAGCCCACTGCGGGCGGGGCAATCAAGATGAACAGGGTCGGCATGAAACGCTCTGGAATCGGAGCATGGAACAGCAGCCGATAAAAGATGATCGTCATCAGCGATCCCCAGAACAGCATGCCGATGCTGAAAAAGAACCAGGAGACATCGATGAAGCCTAATGGTACACCCGCCACTGGTACCAAGACATTACCCACCGCGGGAATGAACCAGGCCGGGTTCATATGATGGACCTCGAAATGCTCATGGTGAATCCAGACACTGACCACATAAAGCGTGAAGAGCAGGTGCAAGCTGGCACCGGTCATCCAGAGTGGGCGACTAATAGACTCAGCAAAGGGCAGGAATGCAATCGAGAGCAGCAATAGACTGATCGAGACGGCGGCAAAGAAGTTGAGCTTGATCGGGTGACGCAGTTCTTCGAGCACCTTCTTCGGATAGACGACCAGCTTTGCCAGATAGAACAGGAGCAGAAGCAAGAAGACCGTGGCCGTCGCACTCGCCATCCAAAGACCGATCCTGAGGCTGGGGTCGAACCCGACGCCATTCAGCTCAAGCGCAAACACATGCAGCGCCTTCTCCCAGGCAATGGTCAGCCCCGAGAGGCCCATCACCACCGCAAAAAAGGAGATAGGAAAGTTAGGAAGTCGACGCGAGTCGATCGCAGTCTGTGGCATAACAGAAGGCCGCAACGGGGGATAGGACATAACTGAGGGGAATTCTAAGGTTTACACGCGCGATAGCATTGAAGAAGCGCAACAACCTAGGGCCAGATCCAGTCGCACCGGCTGCTGTGCGCCGATCGCGGCAACACAGCAAGCCATCACGGGTAGCTCGATCAGTGGCGAGTCGTGATGCGCGCCGCATGATGCGCGTCGCGTGATGCGCGTCGCGTGATGCACGTCGCGTGATGCACACCGGATGACGCGTAATGGGCGAAGCCTGATGCGCGACACGCGCGCCAAGCGGCAGATGACGCTCCACCGACGATCTGGCAGAGTGACGTACGCTCAGCTCAATCACGCTCAGCTCAATCACGCTCGTCACTACAGCTTATTTCGGAGCCGAAACCGATGACCTGGAAGACCGCTCACCGCTCGTTCTATTATGCCAGCGCCCCCGAGCCGGCAGACCCAGTGCTCAGACCAAGCGAAACCGCGCTGCTCTGCATCGATGTGCAAAACTACGGCATGGTGCTGCACGATGATCCCGCTGAGCGGGCACGCTGGGCGCCCTTCCACGAGCGCATGCGTGGCACGGTCATCCCGCGACTACAAGCGCTGCAGCAGCAGTTTCGGGATCAGGGCCTGGACGTGATCCACGCCCGCATCGCCTGCCAGCTCGAGGACGGGCGCGATCGCTCGCTGAGTCAGAAGCTGCCGGGCTGGAACAACCTGCTGATGCCGAAGGACAGCGAGGCCTCGCAGATCATCCCTGAGCTAGCACCCGCGCCCGGCGAGATCGTCGTCACCAAGACCACAGACAGCGCGCTCACCGGCACCAACCTGCGCCTGATCCTCAGCAACATGGGCATCCGCAACCTGATCGTGACCGGCATCTACACCGATCAGTGCGTCTCATCGACCGTGCGCAGCCTCGCCGACGAGAGCTTTCAGGTGATCTTGGTCGAGGACTGCTGCGCCGCCGGTTCTGACGAGCTGCACCAGCAAGAGCTTGCCATTATCAACATGATCTACTGCCATGTGATGAGCAGTGAGGAGCTGCGCGGCCTGATGGGGCTGGGATAAACCCGCAGCTTTGGCTGGAGGCCAGTCTGTCGCCGCCATGATCTCGACGGCACTCGCTCGCCGGCATTCTCGTCGTCATGATGATGCGCCCGACCGCCGCGCCACCCTTGCGGGTCCGATTGGGCTGTGGGCTGAGCGGTCGGCTGAGCGCGGGCGCATTGGCGTCTTGGCGTCCGTTGCGGTTGCGGCTAGCCGAGCATCTCGTCAGTCTTTAGAGGTCTGTTAGGTGCTCCGGGCGCTGAGCGCTACGGGCTGTCGCCGGCAGCAATGATGGCGGCGATCGCATCAGGCCGCTGGATTCATCCGCAGCAAATGCCGCGGCCGGATGCCGAGCGCCAATGCGAGCAACAGGTAACAGAGCCCGCCGATCAGGATCAGCCCGAGCAGGCGAATCAGACGCTCACCGAAGTCCCAGACGGTCCAAAACGGCGTCGGTCCGCTCAGGAACCAGAGCGCGAATCCCATCGCGAGGCTGGCGATCAGGCCCTGGGCGAGCAGCAGCCACCAGCCGGGCAGGGGCCGATAGATGCCCTGCTTCAGCAGCCCGATCAGTAGCAGCAGCGCGTTGACGCTAGCAGCAATGATGGTCGCCAGCGCGAGACCAGCGTGGCCGAGTGGAAACATCAGGAGCAGATTGAAGCTGATGTTGATCAACATCGCGACCACGGCGATCTTCACCGGCGTCTTCATGTCCTGCCGGCTGTAGAACCCCGGTGCCAGCACCTTGATTCCGAGAAACGCCATCAGCCCGAGCGAGTACGCCATCAGGCTGCGCTCGGCCATCAGGACATCATAGGCGGTGAATTCGCCGGAATAGAATAGGGTGGCGATCATCGGCCCGGAGAGCACAAAAAGCCCAACCGCGGCGGGCAGCCCGAGCAGCAGTACCCAGCGTAACGCCCAGTCCAGCGTCTCCGAAAAGGCCGCCGGCGAGGCCGCCGCGTGCTGGCGCGAGAGCTTGGGCAAGATCACGGTGCCGAGCGCAACGCCGAGGATGCCCAGCGGAAACTCCATCAGCCGATCGGAATAATAGAGCCAGGAGATGCTGCCGGTCTCTAGGAACGAGGCGAGCAGGGTATCGATGAGGAGGCTGATCTGGGTGACCGAGACTCCGAACAGCGCCGGGATCATCAGCCGCACGATCCGTTGCACGCCCTCATCGCGTGGGCTGACCCTGGGTCTGGGCAGCAGCCGCAGCTGGTATAGAAAAGGCAGTTGGAACAGCAGTTGGACGATACCAGCGATCAGCACGCCCCAGGCCAACGCCATGATCGGCCGCTCCATCTGCGGCGCCAACCAGAGTGCGCAGCCGATCAGCGAGAGATTGAGCAGTACCGGCGTGAAGGCCGGCACGCCGAAACGGTCGTAGGTATTGAGGATGCCGCCGGCCAGCGCGGTGAGCGAGATGAACAGCAGATAGGGGAAGGTCAGCCGCAACATGTCCGTCGCGAGCAACTGCTTGTCCGGGTCGCTGGCAAAGCCCGGCGCGAAGATCAAGACCAGGATCGGCGCGCCCAGTACCCCAAGTGCGGTGATCAGGAACAGGATGGCGCCGAGGGTGCCTGCAACATCGTCGATAAAGCGCTTCAGGGCTGGGAAGCCGCGCTGCGTCTTGTACTCGTTGAGCACCGGCACGAAGGCCATCGAGAAGGCGCCCTCGGCGAACAGCCGGCGCATGAAGTTCGGGATCTTGAAGGCGACGAAGAAGGCATCGGTGCCCGCATCGGCACCAAATAGACGCGCGACGATGAGATCGCGCACGAAGCCAAGGATGCGCGAGAGCAGGGTATTGCTCCCGACTTTGGCGATGGACGCGGCCAGCGATGCCATGGGGGGCTGCCTCTAAGGGGCGCAGATGCGCGAGGTTTGATCCGAAGAGGCGCGATTATAGGGGATCGCTCGGGCGATCCGCGGTTAGCAGCAGGGGATCAGAAGAAGGTGCCCTCGATCGGCGACGAGGCCGATGCAAAGCGCTTCGCCGGCATGCGCCCGGCCAAGAAGGCCTCACGCCCGGCTTCAATACCCTTGCGCATGGCGCTGGCCATCAGGACCGGGTCCTTGGCTGCGGCAATGGCTGTGTTCATCAGCACGCCGTCGCAGCCGAGCTCCATCGCAATGGCGGCATCGGAGGCGGTGCCGACACCGGCGTCGACGAGGATCGGGACGCTGGCGTTCTCGACGATGGTGAGGATGTTGAGCCGGTTGCGGATGCCAAGTCCGGAGCCGATCGGCGCCGCTAGCGGCATAACCGCGACGCAGCCAATCTCCTCGAGCTGCTTGGCGATGATCGGGTCGTCGTTGGTATAGACCATCACGTCGAAGCCATCGGCGACCAGCACCTTGGCCGCTTCGATGGTCTGCAGGACATCCGGAAACAGGGTCTTTTGGTCGCCGAGCACCTCGAGCTTGACCAGCTTGTGGCCATCGAGCAGCTCGCGCGCGAGCCGGCAGGTACGCACGGCGCTGTCAACGTCATAACAGCCAGCGGTGTTCGGCAGGATGCTGTAGCGATCTGGCGACAGCACCTCGAGGATGTTCGGCTCATCGGCATTCTGACCGATGTTGGTGCGGCGCACGGCGATGGTGACGATCTCGGCGCCACTGGCCTCGATGGCACGCGCGGTCTCGTCCATGTCCTTGTACTTACCAGTACCGACGAGCAGGCGCGATTGATACTCGCGACCGGCGATGGAGAAGCTGTCTGAAGAAGAGGAGGTGGATGCGGTCATCATCATGGACGGTATTCTTAAGGGGTCGTGAATGTGGTTGATTGGCGCTGCGGATCATCCAGGCGAGTCATGAGGGCCTCTCAGCCACCACCGACCGCATGGATGATCTCGACCGCATCACCCTCCTTGAGCTGGTGCTCGGCGAAGCGGCTCCGCGGGATGAGCTCGCGGTTCACCTCAACGGCCAGCCTGCGATCGGTGAGGCCCAGCTGCTCGATTAAACCAGACATGGAAAGGGCGTCAGGGACTTTCGTCGGGGTACCATTGACCTGGATTTGCATCCTTAGATAACTCCTCATCACAAAAAGATCGTCTGTCACAGAACTGTTGCCGTTGGTGATCTCTGAGTCTGGCGATGTTCCGAATTGGTGAACGGCAAGCATTTTCACTAGACTGCGACGCCGACGAAAACAAAAAGCACTCCAACGGGGAGGCACCGATGGTGAAGCAATGGTCAGAGGATCTAATCCCGGTCGAGCGCGCCTGTACGCTCGACGGCCTATTTTATCAACGCCTACATCGGTCACCTGACCGCAAGGCGTACCAATGGTTCGACCGCGCCACCGAGCGCTGGCGCAGTCTCAGCTGGCGCGAGACGGCGGATCAGGTTGCGCGTTGGCGGGCGGCGCTGAGTGCCGAGGCGTTGAGCGCTGGTGACCGGGTTGCGGTGTTGCTACGCAACTGTCCGGAGTGGGTGATCTTCGATCAGGCTGCACTGTCGCTGGGGCTGATCACGGTTCCGCTGTACACCGACGACAGGGCCGACAACGCCGCCCACATCCTCCAGGATGCCGATTGTAAGGTGTTGCTGATCCAAGATGCCAGCCGCTGGAAGCGCTTGGCGCCAGCGATTGGTGAGGCGCTCTATCCTGAGCGTGTCGTGATCCTTGAAGATGGCGAGCAGTCGCGCCGCCTGGCGACCTACGACGAGCGCGTGATGATTGCCGCGAACTGGTTGCCCGAGCGCGGCGAGCCCTGGACGCAGCGCGTTGCCGATCCACAGTCGCTCGCAACCATTGTCTACACCTCCGGCACCACCGGACGACCGAAAGGCGTGATGTTGAGCCACCGGAATATCCTCGCCAACGCCCATGCCAGCGTCACCATGTTGGATGTCTATCAGGAAGACGTCTTCCTCTCGTTTCTCCCGCTCTCGCACATGCTCGAGCGCATGGGCAGCTACTATCTGCCGATGATGACGGGCTCGACGGTGGCCTACGCGCGTTCGATCAACCAGCTGGCGGAGGATCTGCAGATGATCCGCCCGAGTGTGATCATCGCTGTGCCGCGCGTGTTCGAGCGCGTCTATCAACGCATCCAGGATCAGCTCCAGGGGCGCCCCAAGCTGCTGCGTTCGCTGTTTAAGCTAGCGGTCAGGACCGGCTGGATTGATTTCGAGCGCCGCCAGGGGCGGCGTGGCTGGCACCCCTTGCTGCTGCTCTGGCCTTGGCTGCGACGCAAGGTCGCGCGGCCGGTGCTCGAGCGCCTTGGCGGGCGCCTGCGCGCGGCGGTTAGCGGTGGTGCCCCGCTGCCATTTGGGGTGGCGCAACTGTTCATCGGGCTCGAACTGCCGCTGGTGCAAGGCTATGGCCTGACCGAGACCAGTCCGGTCGTGGCGGTGAACCCACTCGAGGACAATCGCCCGGACAGCGTCGGCATTCCACTGCGCGGCATCCAGGTTCGTATCGGCGCCGATGACGAGCTGCAGGTGAAGGGGCCCTGCAACATGCTGGGTTATTGGAATAATCATGTCGCGACGGCGCGCATGTTCACCACCGATGGCTGGCTGCGTACAGGCGACCAGGCGCGAATCGAGCATCGCCACATCTTCATCACCGGGCGCATCAAAGACATCCTGGTGCTCTCCAACGGCGAGAAGGTGCCGCCGGCGGATATGGAGATGACCCTGGGGCTGGACCCGCTGGTCGATCAGGTGATGATCCTGGGCGAGGGTCGCTCCTTCCTGACCGCGATCATCGTCTTGAGCAGTGAGCTCTGGCCGGGCCTCGCGCGCGATTATGGCCTGGACCCGAATCAAGCCGAGAGCCTGTCGAATCCGCAGTTGCTGCGCGATCTCCTCAGGCGGATTCGCGATGCACTAGCCGATTTTCCCGGCTATGCCAAGGTACGCCGGATCAGCCTCACCCTGGAGCCTTGGACGATCGAGAACGGCCTGCTGACGCCGACGATGAAGACCAAGCGCACGCAGGTGCTGGCAGAATACAAGGACGCCATCGAGCGGATGTATGCCGAGCATCACTGAGGCGGTTCCTGTTAAACCGCATACCGGTTTGCTCAACAGCGCTGTTTACGGTTGCGATCCGGCGTTGCAGTAACCGAGCGTCGGCCCTACAATCGACTGCTCAGGCGGGCGTAGTTCAATGGTAGAACAGGAGCTTCCCAAGCTTCTAACGTGGGTTCGATTCCCATCGCCCGCTCCATGCCTTACCGATCATGCAGCAACTTTATCAGGCCGCCGACCGCATCGAGGCACAGCTCTTACTGGATCTGCTTGAGCGGCACAACCTCCAGGCCCGCGTCTTTGGCGATGCCCTCTCCGGAGCCATCGGCGAGCTGGTTGATGGCAGCTTCGACCTCTGTTGGCGTTGCGGCAGAGAACATTGAGAGGCGCCGACTGATGCCAAGTTGGATCAAGCTGGGGCTAGGGCTCCTGTTGACGCTGCCCTTGGTCATCTTCGGTGCCGCAGCCATTGCGCCGCTGCTGATTGATCAGCAGCGCCTTCTGACCGATCTCGAGGCCGAGATCAGCCTCTCGCTGGGCCGACCGACCCAGGTCGACTCCATAGCGCTATTGCAATTCTTTCCGTTCCCGCGTCTGCGCCTTGAGGGGTTGCGGATTGCTGAAAGCGTTGCAGCCGATGCCCAGACCATCGCGACCATTGAGGCGGTGCAGCTGGACGCCGCTCTTTGGCCCTTGATCAGCGGTCGTCTCGTGCTCGCTGAGGTGTTGCTGGATCGACCGAAGGTGAGATTACCCTTGGCGCCAATGGCAATACCCTCTGCTTCGTCCGAGCCTGAGTCAAATCTAGAGTCAAAGCTAGAACAGGCGTTAGCGCTCACTTCAGAGCTAAAGCCAGAGCAAGCATTAGCGCTAACGCCAGAGCTGGTGCCAGAGCCGATGCCGGATCTGCAACTCAGTTCAGGGTCTACTCCAGCCGCATGGCCGCCGATCAGGCGTCTTCTGATCCTTGATGCTGAGCTGGCCGGGCCAACGCAGTCGGTGGATGCGGGGGCGGCGCTGAGCCTGGGCGACTTGAATCTGACCGCTGGCCCCATCCGTCCAGGGTCCAGCGGACGACTGGACGCAACCTTTCGGGTGTTTGCTCAGGCTGCTCAGGCTAGACAGGCTGCGCCCGCTGAACGGGAGTCGTTTGCACTGCCTGGTCTGGTTGAGGCCGAGATCCGGCTTGCCGATGCGCGCCATGCGCTAGAGCTGCGCCCCTTGCGCCTGCGTTTCGGGACGAGCGCGGGTGGCCAGGGCCCGCCGATCGAAGTTGATGCCGCGGCCTTGATCGACCTCATCCATGCTCGGGCTAGGTTCGAGCCGGTTGAGCTGAGCATTGATCGGCTGCGGGCCAGGGGTGCCGCGCAGGTGTTCCCAACCGCCTCCGGCCTGGGGATCGACGCTCAGCTCAGGGTGCCCCCCTTCGACCTCCGGACTTGGCTCGTCGAGCAGGCCGCTCTGAGGATGCCTGGTAACAGGGACAGCTTGAGACGGGTCAGCGGTCAATCAGATCTTCAACTTCGGGGTTCTGTCCTGGCGATCAATCACGCAGCGTTCAGCATCGACCAAGCGCAGTTGAGGGCGGTGGCTCGGCTGCGTTTGCCGGAGGCGCCGAGCGTACCCTTCTCGGGCCAGCTGGCATTGGCGATCGATCGCCTCGATCTCGATCCTTATCTGAGGGCTGCTGCGACGGTCAATGTCGCGCCTGCCTCATCGCCGCCATTCCCGGCGTTACCTCCATTACCCGCGTTGCCGCCAGAGACTGGTCCGACCGAGCAGGGGCTGCGACTGCAGTTGGCGGCTGGCGAGCTACGTCTCGGTGGGCTTGGCTTCAGCGCGGTGCGGCTCGGTGGGCGCCTGCAGCCGCAGGCGCTGGAGCTCGACGCAAGCGCGGGCTTCTACGGTGGCTGGCTGCAAACAGAGCTCAATGCGCGTCCGTTGGATGTTTTCGCGAGCGATCAACAGCCGTGGCTCGAGCCAGGTTCACCGCCCGCTGATGACCGAGCGTCAAGGCCGGCGCTGCGGCTCGAGGCGACCGCTGGTGACGTCGATGTCGCTGCGCTGCTGGCTGCGCTGCAGCTTGGCGGACACAAGCAGGCACCGATGACCGGCCGTGGTGAGATCGAGCTGGACCTCATGGCGCAGGGTGCCAGCCCGGCCTTGATCACCTCGACCCTAGGCGGCAAGGTCGTCTTCGCGGTGCGTCATGGTGCCGTGACGATCGTCGATCTTGAGCAGTTGATCACAGGCACCATCGGTGCGTTCGGTGTCTCGCGCGAGGATGCCGAGAATCTGACTCGCTTCAGCGCGTTCAGCCTCTCTGCCACAGGCGAGGAGGGGCGGTTCGATAGCGAGGATATCCAGCTGCGCTCCAATCTGCTGCATATCGATGGAGTTGGTCAGCTCGATTTGCCGACGCAACAGCTTGCGCTGGATCTGAGCGCGGTGCTGACCAAGCCGCCGCAAGGTCGAGCGATCAAGGAGCTGGAAGGGATTCCGATCCCCATTAAGGCGCGGGGGCCTTGGCTCGATCCGCGCTGGGAGGTGGATACGAAAGCTGCGCTCAATCAGGCCGCGCGGCGAGCGCTGCGCGAAGACAGTGGCTTGTTCGATAAGCTTGAGGAACGCACCGGTATCCAAGGGCTTGGCGACGGGCTGCGGCAGATCCTGCCGGGGTTGCTTGGGCAGTGAGTCAAGACAGCCGACCCTTGGGGGCTTTAAGGCTTGTCTCTGAACTGACGCCGCCTGCGCTCACGCCCAAGCCGGTGCGAATAGCGACAACCTCAGTCACTCCGGACATCGCGAACGACTTTGCGCAGCGCTTGCTGGCCTGGTTCGATCGCCATGGTCGTCATGATCTACCCTGGCAGCGCGATGCGACGCCTTATCGCGTCTGGGTCTCGGAGATCATGCTGCAGCAGACCCAGGTCGCGGTGGTGGCGCCTTACTTCGAGCGCTTCATGGCGCACTTTCCTGACCTTCAGGCATTAGCCGCTGCTGAGCAGGATGAGGTTCTGCACCTCTGGTCTGGACTCGGCTACTATGCGCGGGCGCGCAACCTGCATCGCGCTGCGCGCAGGATCATCGTCGAGCATCAAGGGCGGTTTCCCGAGCAACGAGAGGCACTAGAGGCGCTGCCCGGGATCGGACGCTCAACCGCGGCTGCGATCTTATCGCTCGCGCTTGGCCAGCACCATCCGATCCTCGACGGCAACTGCAAACGGGTCTTGGCGCGCTGTTTCGCGGTTCCAGGCTGGCCTGGAAGCGGAGCTGTCTTGGCCCAGCTCTGGTGGCTGGCCGAGGCGCTGACCCCCGTTGAGCGCGTTGCTGCCTTTAATCAGGCGATGATGGATTTGGGCGCAACCCTCTGTAAGCGCTCGCGTCCGGCCTGTTCGCTGTGCCCGCTGGCGGATCGCTGCCAGGCGTTGGCGCAGGCTGCGGTCAGCCTCTATCCCGCGCCTAAACCGCGCAAGCAGGCTCCAGTTCGCATCGCACAGTTGCTGCTGATCCAAGATCAACAGGGACAACTGCTGCTGCAGCGCCGGCCGCCGGCCGGGATCTGGGGCGGGCTCTGGACGCCCCCGGAGCTTGGCGTGGATGCGGATGCCAAGGATTGGTGCCAGTCGCAACTGCGGGCATCGGTGCTACGACTTGAAATGTTGCCCGCGCGACGACATACCTTCAGCCACTTCCAGCTCGAAATGCGACCGGTTCTGGTGCGACTCGCCACTCAGGCCAATCGGGTTGGCGACGAGCCTGATGTACGCTGGGTCAATCCACTCAAGCCCGGTGCCCTTGGGCTACCGGCGCCCATTCGCCAGATGCTCAACGAGCTGGGAGCCTGGCCTCAGGCAGCCGCCGAGGTTGACAACGCATGCATATCCAGCGAACGCACACGACAGGAGTAGCCTGATGAGCCGTATGGTCAACTGTGTAAAGCTCGGCCACGAAGCCGAGGGTCTGGACCGGCCGCCTTATCCCGGCGCGCTTGGCCAGCGTCTCTTCGAGAACGTCTCCAAGCCGGCTTGGGCCGATTGGCTGAAACATCAGACCATGCTCATCAATGAGAACCGTTTGAGCCCAATGGACCCCAAGGCGCGCAAGTTTCTTGAGGAGCAAATGGAAAACTACTTCTTCGGCGAAGGGGCGGTGGTTCCAGAGGGCTACGTGCCACCCAAGGCATGAGCAGCGACAATACCCGTTGCCATGCAGCGACACTCGCGCTTCCAAGTGAGGTCGCAATGCTGCCCGGACCAGGCCGGGCCTCAAACCACTGAGGCGCTGGAGCTGGGTCGTCCTCAGGTTCGCCCTGTTTGCCGGGTGCGCTCGAAGGCCTGGGCCGGGAAGCCCTTGTCGGCGAACTCCGTCAGCCACTGCTGGACCTCGTCTTCAGATGGCTTGGGATCGCGCGCGAGTACCCAACCGCGGCGCCTTGAGGGCTGCCCGACCAAGGCATATTCGTAGTCGGCGCCAAGCCCGATGACCCAGTAGTGGTCCCAGAGCAGGTGCACACCGTAGAGCATGCGGAAGCTGATCTCCAAGCGGCTGTTGCTCTTGCGGTCGACAACGCGTGCGATGCCTTTTGCGGTGCCGATGCCGCCATCGGCATGGGTACAGCGGTTGGTGACGTAGACCATGCCATCATCACCGAGCAGATAGTCGGCTTGCACGTCTTGAATGCAGCGGCGCTGGGTGAAGTAGGGCAGCCGCGCGATCTCGTACCAGCGCCCCATGTAGCGGTTGAGGTCGATCTGAGCGACCGTGCTGGGGGCGGTAAGGTGGACCCTGGGCTTGCGCAGGCGCGTGCTGACGGTCACCTGGGCGTCGATATCATTGCGCTGCCGGCTGTCCGGCGGGGCGGTATAGATCTCCTCGGCCCAGTCGGAGAGTCCCGAGGGACTCTCGCCAGAGGCCTGCCCGGTGCGGGGCTTCGGTGGCAGGCGATCCGTCATGCTCGAGTCCTTGTGTAACGGCTTGATGGAAGGAGTTGCGTTTGGGATGACATCATGCAAAAAGATTACTACTTCTACCCGGCAGCAGGCGTGTCGTTCCTTGAGATGGCCACTGGCCGCAGCTGTTGGCTGCTCAGCGTTGGCGCAATCCCATGGCGAGGCAGACGCGCTGGCAGGCATAATTCAGTATTTAGAGCACAGGCTACGCCCGAGTCCGCACCATAAAAGAGCATGCGTTACGAAACAGACGATCTTCGCATTCGTGCGATCAAACAGGTCATTGCGCCAAAAGACCTCCACGCCGAGGTTCCGATCACAGATGCAGCGGCGGCCACGGTACACGAGACCCGTCAGGCCATCCAGCGTATCCTGCACGGCGAGGACGATCGGCTTTTGGTCGTGGTCGGTCCCTGCTCGGTGCATGACCCTGCGGCTGCGCTCGAGTATGCCCAACAATTGCGCACTGTCCGTGATCAGGTGAGCGATCAACTGTTGATCGTCATGCGGGTCTACTTCGAGAAGCCGCGCACAACGGTTGGCTGGAAGGGGCTGATCAACGATCCGAACCTCGATGGTAGCTTTGAGATCAACAAGGGGCTTGGCATGGCGCGGCGGCTGCTGGTCGACCTCAACCACCTGGGCATGCCGGCTGGTACCGAGTTTCTGGATCTGATCAGCCCTCAGTACATTGCCGACTTGGTCAGTTGGGGCGCGATCGGCGCTCGTACCACGGAAAGCCAAGGGCACCGCGAACTGGCCTCTGGCCTGTCTTGCCCGGTTGGCTTCAAGAACGCCACCGACGGTAGCATTAAAGTCGCGATCGATGCGATTCATGCCGCTGCCAGGCCACACGTCTTCTTGTCTCTGACCAAAGATGGCAACTCGGCCATCTTTACCACGACCGGCAATGAGGACACCCACATCATCCTGCGTGGCGGCAGCCGGCCGAACTACGACACCGAAAGTGTCGATATCGCCGCGACTGCGATCCAAGACTCGGGACTGGTGCCGAAGATCATGATCGACTTCAGTCATGCCAACAGCCGCAAGCAGTCCGATAAGCAAGTGCGTGTAGCCGAGGATGTCGCCGGCCAGATCGCTCGCGGCGAAAACCGCATCTACGGCGCCATGATCGAAAGTAACCTGGTCGGTGGCCGGCAAAACCTGACCGCCGCTGGCGAGCTGGTGTACGGCCAGAGCATCACCGATGCCTGTATTGCTTGGGACCAGACGGTACCGATGCTGGAGCAGCTGGCTGATGCCGCCAAGCAGCGCCGAGCGCGTCGCTGAGAGGCGTCGGTGGGCCTTGGCGCTGGGGGCGCTATTTTTCGTCGAAGCCCGCCAGGTGATACCAGCGGCGGGCCTCCTCGGGATCTTTGTCGACACCGCGGCCCTCCTCGTACATCATCGCCAAGGTGGTCTGTGAGCCGGCCAAGCCTTGTTCGGCGGCCTTCTTGAACCAGGCAACGGCCTTGCTCGCGTCCTGATCGACGCACTCGCCCTCCATATACATGAACCCAAGCCCATGCTGCGCAACGCCGAGCCCCGCCTCGGCTGCCGCGCGCATGTACTTGAACGCCTGCAATGGGTTTTCGATCATGCCAAGCCCGTTCTGCGCCATGATCGCGACGCGATACTGGGCCTCGGGGTGGCCGGCTTCGGCGAGTGGACCGAGCAGGCCGACCGCGCGTGAGAACTGCTTGGATTCGAAGGCAGCAATGCCGCTGCTGAGATCCATATCTTGGTTGCTGATCTGTTCTGACATCGGGATTCCTCGGGGTTAGGGGTTAGAAATTGC